>DASSNI010000252.1:0-3434 GCA_035701385.1 Candidatus Limnocylindria bacterium
GGTGGATCTCCGCCGCGCCGACGCGCGGGAAGTGGTCGAACGCCGAGTCGGGCAGGGTCGAGGCGCCATGCTGCACGCAGCCGGCGAGGCCGTACGCCTCCCGCGCGACGGTGGACAGGTGGCGCAGCGTCTCGAAGTCGATCGAGACGTTCGCGATGGAACCATCGGGCAGGACCACGCCGCCGTGTGACGTGCCGGTCTGCACGCTGACCTTGCTGATGCCGACCAGGGCGGAGCCATCGGTCCGGAGCCGCCGCAGGTACTCGTCGAGGTAGGCTCGCAGCTCCTGCTCGTTGGAGTTCTCCTTGCCGACCTCGCCGATCTCGCCGCCGATGCTGATCGTCACGCCGTCCGGCTGAAGCGAGCGGATCAGGCGCGTCAGCTCGGCCGTGTTGTCCGCGTTGACCCGCTGCTGCTCGGCGACCGTCGACTGCGAGAGATCGACCAGCGTCGAGGAGTCGATGTCGATGTTCAGGAAGCCCGCCGCGACCGCCTCGCGCGTCAGATCCTGCAGGCCTGCCATCTCCTTGGCCGGATCGGAGGCCCACTTGGTGGCGTTGAACTGGAAGTGGTCGCCCTGCAGGAAGACGGGCGCGTCCCATTCCTCGCGCATGGCGGCGGCCAGGATCACCGCGGTGTACTCGGCGGGGCGCTGATCGGTGTAGGCCATCTCGCTCTTGGCGATCTCGAAGATCAGCGTCCCGGCATCCCGCTCGCGCGCGGCGCGGAACGCCTGGCGCGCCGTCAGGTAGGCCGACGCTCGCACGTTGACGGCCGGCACCGTGAACTGCGTGGCATCGATCTCGCCCCGGCCGCGGGCCACGTACAGCTCGTGGATCGAGGCAGACCCGCACCCCAGCGCCTGGCTCGCCGACCAGATCAGCCAGCGGCACGCCTCGCGCAGCCCGTCGTCCGCGCTGAACACGGCGTCGAACGCGAGCTCGTCGAGCAGCTCGTTGCGGAATCGGCCCGGGTCGCGCACCTGGACGCGGTCGCCATCGATGGCGACGATGCCCGTCAGGCGGGATTGGAGCTCATCGGCGGTCGAAAAAGTCATGGTGGGCTCCTCAGTGGTGCACGGGGTATGCCCATCCTAGCGGAGCGCGGAGACCAGGGTGAACGAGAGCAATGGAGCAACGGCCAGGCCGATGACGGCGACCAGCAGATACCAGTCGCGCGCGGCGCGCGCATCGGCCACGCGCCGGGCTCGCAGGCCGCGGACCCACCACAGCACCGCCGACAGGCCGATGACGTAGAGAAGGGCCGCCAGGCCGACCACGCCCACCGCGAAGGGGCGCAGCTCGGCGCAGTCGCCGAAGTCGATGGGGCCGCCCGGCGGGCAGGGAGCGCCGAGGTCGAGGCCGATGACGGCCGCCGCGGTGGCCAGCACCACGGCCGACCAGGCGAGGTGCGCGAGGAGCGGGCGCGAGATGGACGAGGCGGTCAGCCCGCCTGGTAGGCGGCGGCCCGCGATGCGGCCTCCGCCTCGACGGCATCCCGCCGCGAGATGCGGCGGTACTCGACGAAGAGGTAGAGGAGCCCGGCCGCGCCGAGGGCGAAGCCGACCGCGAACAGGACCAGGCCCTGGAGCGGGAACGGGTCGGCGGCCTGCGCCGGCGTCGTCGGCACGAAGGTGCCGCCGCCGAGATTGAAGAGCATCAGCGGGATCAGCAGCAGGACGATGCCCACGTACTGCAGGAAGTCGAGCAGGCGCACCAGGCTCCACGAGAAGCCGCGGCGCCCCCGCGCCGCCTGGGTCCACAGCGCCAGGACGATCAGCACGATGAAGTTACCGCCACCGATCATGGCCGCCAGCAGGAAGCCGACGTCGTCGCTGAACTTGAGGAAGGGGATGTACTGCGTCGCCAGGTAGTAGACGTAGTTCGGGACGTAAGTCAGCAGGAAGTAGACATACAGGAAGAGTGGCACGCCCTTCAGCAGCGCGATGAGCCACGTTTCGCGGCCGTACAGCAGCCAGTTCATGAAGTCGTCGGCCAAGGCGAGCGGCCGGGCCAGCGGCGTGCGGCTGGGGGGAAGTCGATAAGCGGTCATGGCTGCGTCACTGCTTCTGGTCGAGGAGGAACGTGATGAGAGCCTGCAGCTGCGAGTCGGTGAGCGTGCCGGCCGGGTGTGGCGGCATCCCGGTCGGCTTGCCGTCGTTGTAGTTGGTCGCCGAGTCGCGGATCCACTTCTCCAGGAAGCCCTTGGGATCGGCGGCGTAGTCACTCTTCATCTTGTCGATGCCGGACGGCTCGGTCGGCAGGTCGGTGGCGACCTCGTTGCCGATGTTGGTCAGGGCCGGGAAGGTCCCCGGCACGCCCGCCAGGTTCGCCTGGTGGCAACCGACGCAGCCCGCCTGCTGATAGACCTGGCTGCCCGCCTCGACCGTGTTCGGCACCTCGGCCGGCGCCTGATCCTTGGCCGCCTCGGCCCAGCCGGTGACCAGTGCCACGACGGCATCGATCTGCTGCACGGTCAGCGGACCCCCGACCTCGGTGCTCCAGGCGGGCATCGGCGACTCGGGGTTGCCGGAGACGACGATGCCGCCGTAGCTCACCACCAGGTGCACGTACTCCGGATTGACCTTGAGCTTCTGGTAGATGCTCGGGCTGTGCAGGTTCGGCGCGCTGCGCCCCTGCGGATCATTCGGAATCGGTCCGCCCTTGCCATCGGCACCGTGGCAGCGAGCGCAACCGGCGGAGGCCGGATTGTCCTTGTTATCGGCAAAGACGACCGCGCCGTAGTCGAGCAGCTCCTCCTCCTGGGTCTTGGTGGCACTCGACCGGCGAGGACCATCGGTCAGCCAGTAGAAGAGCGTGAACATGGCGAGCAGGGTGACGACGAACACCCCGAGTGTCTTCAAGCGCATCTCATCAACCCGTGCAGTGCTGCATGTCGCCAGGGCCGCGGTTGTCGAAGGTCGCGGTACCGATGGGCGGGCCGGTGATGATCTGCGAGGTGTCGACGACATACACGCCGTTGGCGACGGTCACGTTGAAGCCGTCCATGCCGCGGGGCGCGGGACCGTCGCGCTTCTCGCCCAGGATCGTGTACTTGCTGCCGTGGCAGAGGCACTCGAACCAGTGGCTCTTGTCGCAGAGCTGCGGGATCTGGCAGCCCAGGTGCGGGCACTTGCGGTACAGCGCCTTGACCTTGTCGCCAGGATCCGGCACCGCCTCGTTCTTGCCGAGCACCAGGTTCTCCCCGGCGGGCACATTGACCAGGAAGAGCCGCGCCTTGTTGTAGACGAACGGCAGGCCGTTCTTCCAGTCCGGGTTCGTTGCGTCGATGTCCTTGGCCGTGCCGAGCTCCACCTTGCCGCCCAGGCCGCCCGTCAGGTTCGGCCACAGGAAAGCGAGCGTGCCACCCAGGAACTCGAGGCTGAGCAGGCCAACGCCCACGCCGAGCATGCGCCGCATGAAGCTGCGACGGCT
>DASSNI010000253.1:0-5438 GCA_035701385.1 Candidatus Limnocylindria bacterium
CGGTGCTCAGCACCCCGCCGGCGCGACGTGTCGGCACGTTGAAGGAGTACGCCGTCGGCGGACCCACGTGCGGCTCCCCCAACCGGCTGAACAGGATCCGCAGCAACGCGTTCGCATCGGTGGCGGTGCCGACCGTCGACCGCACGTTGGCGCCCATTCGCTCCTGGTCGACGATGATGGCTGGGGTCAACCCGTCCAGCGCGTCGACGTCGGGGCGTGCCAGGGTGGGCATGAAGCCCTGCACGAAGGCGCTGTACGTCTCGTTGATGAGCCGCTGCGACTCGGCGGCGATGGTGGCGAACACCAGCGAGCTCTTGCCGGAGCCGGACACGCCGGTGAAGACCGTCAGCCGCCGCTTCGGCAGCTCCAGCGTGATGCTCTTGAGGTTGTTCTCCCGGGCGCCCTGCACCCGGATCAGGTCGTGGCTATCAGCTGGATGCATCGTCACCCCCTCAGAGTGCCATCTACCGCCGATGCCGGCCTGCCCGGGTCCACGCGGTGCCCGCATCGGCTAGGCAGTCGCCTCCTGGGTGACCTTGCCCTGCTGCAGGATCCGAATCGCGTTGCCGAACGGGTCGCGCACGCCCATGTCGGTCCCGTAGAAGTGATCCGTCGGCTCCTGGGTGAAGTCGGTGACGCCGCGCTCCTTGAGCGTCTCGTACAGGGCGCGGGCGTCGTCGGTGATGAACACCAGCCCGCCGAGCGCGCCCTTGGTGATCAGCTCGCGGATCTGGGCGGCCGTCGCCTCGTCGTGCAGCGGAGGACCCGGCTGCTCGAGGTTGATCTCCGTCCCCGGCTCACCCGCGACCCGGACCGTGAGCCAGCGGTAGTCGCCCTGGCGGACGTCGTTGCCCTTCTCCAGGCCCAGCTTGTTGACGTAGAAGTCGAGCGCCTCCTCCTTGTCGAGGACGTAGATCGAGGCGACGTTGAGCTTTGTGATCATCTGGCGGTGCTCCTGTATCAGTTCGTTGTCTATTGGCCCTGCCGATGACCCTACGGCTGCATGGCCGCGGCGGCTTCTCCGAAACTGCTGAACTGCGCGCTGCGGGCGGGCGCCTCGTTGGCGCCGATGCGCGGTCGCATCGCGGCCAGCTGCACGCAGTGGGGCGCCACGATCGGCCCGTGGCCGCGGCGGTAGACCGAGGGCGACTCGCCGACGATCTCGCGGAACGTGCGGCTGAAGGTGCCCAGGCTGGTGAAGCCCACGTCGAAGCAGATGTCCGTCACGCTGCGATCCGTCTCGCGCAGCAGGAACATCGAGCGTTCGACGCGACGACGCTGCAGGTAGCGATGTGGCGTCTCGCCGAAGACGCTGCGGAACGTGCGAATGAAGTGCGCCTCCGAGATGTGCGCCACGGCCGCCACCGCGCGCACGTTCAGCGGCTCGGCGTACGCGCGGTCCATGGCGTCGCGCGCGCGCAGCAGCCGCCGGTTGAGGTCCTCGGCTTCACGGGTCACGCCACAACGCTAGCGCTTTCGGCGGATCGCTACCGTCCGGCGAGCTGCTCCACCTGCCAGGCGTAGATCGCCGGCAGCCACTCGCGGCCGAAGGTCGCCGATGGGCCGATGCGCGGGTCCCCCGCCGCGCTGCCATCCCGCAGCCCCCGCACGTACGCTCGATCCCGCGCGATGCGTGCCTGCACCTCGTCGCCCATACCAACCGAGCCGTGGCCCGGGATGACGGCCTCGACCCCGTCCGCCGCATCTTCGAGCTCCTGCAGCCCCGCAAGGTAGTCGCCGATTGGATCGCTCGCGCCAAGGTCGGGCATGGGGATGAGGATGTCCGACAACATGTCGCCGGCGACCAGCACGCCGCGGTCCGCGATCAGCAGCGCGGCATGGCCCTGGGCGTGGGCCCGATGCTCGATGATCCGCACCTCCGGGCCGTCCCAGGGGAGCTCCGTGGTATCGGCCGCCAGATCGCTGATGAGGCCGAAGAGGTCCATCGGCACCTCGTCGGCGATCTCGGGTGGCAGGGCCTCCGCGACATCGGCCTGCCAGCCCGGCCTGGACAGCAGGTCGCGCATGAATGTCGCGGCGCCGGCGGTGGCGTAGCGGGGCGCGTCGCCCAGGTCGGCGTGCCACAGGACGTGGTCCCAGTCGGGATGCGTGGAGAAGCCGGCTGCCACTGGCTGGCCCAGCTGGCGGATGTCGTCCGCCAGGCGGGCCATCTCGCCGCGCGTGATGCCGGGGTCGACGACCAGCACCCCCGCCTGGCCCTGCACCACGATGCTGTTGTTCTGCAGCAGCTCGCTCCGGTGGACCAGCACGCCCTCGGCGACCTGCCTCAGCATCGGCCAGCTCCGGTCGTGGAGCGCTTCACGACAGTCCTTCGCTCGCATCCGACGTGGCGAGCAGCTCGTCCAGCTGCCCAAGGGACTCGGGCAGCGCGAAGATCCCGGCGGAGCCGTTGGCCATCGCCTCGTCGAGCGCCGCCTTGGAGGGATAGCGGTCGTGGACCGTGACGAGCGTCCGGCCGTCGGTCTCCTCGAAGGTGGCGGTGGTGATGGTCTCGCCCTCGCTCTCCTCGTTGGTCCACACCAGTCGCGATGGCGGCGTGACCTCGAGGTATCGGCCGAAGAAGTCCATGGTCGAGCCCTCGAAGGCGAAGACCAGGCGATAGCGGCCACCGACGCGGGGATCGGTCTCGCATGAGACCAGCTTGATCGGGAATGACTTCGGCACCCACCA
Source organism: Candidatus Limnocylindria bacterium (assembly GCA_035701385.1). GTDB lineage: Bacteria > Chloroflexota > Limnocylindria > QHBO01 > QHBO01 > DASSCW01. The sequence continues at coordinate 2,692 of DASSNI010000253.1, forward strand.
CTGCTGCAGCAGCTCTGCGTCCGTCCACGCCCGGAACACCAGGCGTGCGGGTGCATTGATCATGCGGCTGACGAGCAGCTCCGTATCGGAGGTTCGTTCCGCCGTGGCTGCGTTCGTCGCCGTGTTGCCTTCAGTCCTTGCCGTTGTGTCCACGGGTCCTCTCCTTCCGCTTCAGATCTTCCACGACCGTCTCGAGGTCGTGGAAGCGTGCCTCCCACATCTGCCGATAGCGCTCCATCCATGCCCTCGCTTCGCTCAGGCGGCCGGGTCCGAGGCTGCACGTCCGCACCCGCCCCACCTTCCGGGTGACGATCAGGTGGGCGCCCTCCAGCACGCGGACGTGCTTCCGCATGCCGGTCAGCGTCATCCCGAACTCCTCCGCCAGCTCGGTGATCGACGCGTCGCCTTGTCCCAGCTGCTGCAGCACACCACGTCGCGTGGCGTCCGACAGGGCGGCGAATGACGCATCAAGCGCCGTAGGCGGATACTGAACCATGTAGTTCAGTATACACCTCTGCCCGATGAATGCAATCCCGCTCGGGTTTCGTCGTTCGGCGCGGGCGCGGTCGGCTACTGTGTGCCTCCCGAACACGGAGGCGAAGGTGTCCACGAACGCGACGGCTCCGCGGCCGGCTGGCGGGGGGCCCACATCGGATCCAGCGCGACTGCTTCAGATCCTCGCGTCTGAGCATGCCAGCCTGACCGCCATGCGCAGCCAGGGCCAGGCGGAGGCGTCGAGTCGAGCCGGCATGTTCGTTGCTGCCCTCTCCGGCGGAATTGTCGCGATCTCGTTCATCGCGCAGGCGACGGCATTCGGGCCTGAGGCAGCCGCCTTTGCCCTGATGGTGCTGCCGGTGATCCTGTTCGTGGGAGTCACGACCTTCGTGCGGACCCTGGACCTCGCCGCTGATGACGTTCGGTGGGTGCGCGGGTTGAACCGCGTCAGGAGCGGGTACCTTGAAATCGAGCCCTCCGCGGACAACTACCTGGTCACCGGCCGCGCGGACGATCCGGCTGGTGTCCTTGCGACGCTGAATCCCGGCCGGTCCGCGGGTTCTCTCTACGGGATCGTCACCACCCCTGGCGTCATCGCCGTCGTCGACTCGAGCGTCGCGGCGGCCATTGCGGCGCTTGTCCTGTCCCTGCTTGCTCCAGCCGCGGGCATCGCCGGTGTCCTGGCGATCGGGGCCGGGGCGTTCCTCCTCGTGCTGGGCCTCCAGGCACGCTACGGAGGAGTGGTGTTCGGCCGAGCCGTACCGCGGGCGGCCCCACCTGTGGCGGAGGGCTGAGGCGGAACTTCTGCGAGCGCCAGATGGGTGGCTCCGGCGGTAGGATTCGAACCTACGACCAAGCGGTTAACAGCCGCCCGCTCTACCACTGAGCTACGCCGGAACGTGCTTCCGGCCAATCCTGCCGGGTCCGGCGGGGATGATAGCCCCGCCCCGCCGGACGGGTCAAAGCGCCGATGGTCAGCCCAGGCGAGCGACCGCAGTCACAGCCAGGACAAGGCCGATCCCCAGCACCAGCATGCCTGAGCCGATGGGCACCAGTCGCGCGGCACGCCGCACGATGGCTGGCGCCTCGCCCGGCACGTGCCGGCCCAACCACTCGCGGGCGAGGGTGGTGGCCACCGCGATGCCGCCCAGCACCAGCGCCATCCCGACGCCGAAGGCGCCGATCAGCGCCAGCCCGAAGGCCAGGCGTCCGGTGGTGATCGCGGCCAGCAGCACGATGAGCGCCGACGCGCTGGGCACCAGCCCGCCGGCCACCCCCAGCAGCGCCACGCCCCGCACGCTCAGCTCGGAGCCATGGGGATGGGGATGCGGATGCGCATGGCGATGGTCGTGGTCGTGATGACGGTCATGCCCGTGCGAGTGCGGGCGAGTGCGGAGTGCGCGGAACACCAGGCCGAGGCCCAGGACCGCGGTCAGCGCTCCCGAGACCACCGTCAGCCAGCCGATGGCTGTCTCGGGCAGCAGCAGCTGTCCGCCGGCCAGCACCAGCACGCCCAGCACCAGCACACCGGCCGTGTGGGTCGCCGCCACGGTGACCCCCAGCCCCAGCGCCTGCCGCACGGTGCCGCGCGAGCCGACCAGGTACGCAGCCACCAGCGTCTTGCCGTGGCCCGGCGACACGGCGTGGGCAGCGCCCAGGCCGGCCGCCAGCAGCAGGGCTAGGATGGCGAGCTGCGGCGAGAGGTCGGCGCCGACGAGTGCGCCCAGGGGATCGCCGGCGGTCGGCGCGAGGGGCGGCACGCCGGCCTCCGCTGCGACCGTTGACGACCCGGCGCCAGGCGCGAAGCGGGCGCTCCCGTGCCGCACGTCTGGCGGCGACTCGAGCCGGTCGGTCGGATAGCTCGTCAGCAGCTCCGATGGGCTGGCAGCCGGCACGTCGGCATCGGCCAGGCGCACGCCGGCACGGGCGGCGATCGTGACTTCCCGCCAGCCGACGTGCCCGTCATCGGTCGTGTCGGCGATGGACAGGAGGCCGGATCGCGCCCCGCCGAGATCGGCAGCGAAGTGGCATTCCAGGCGCAGGGTGGCCAGGCCGCCGGCTCCCTCCGGGAAGCTCAGCGCAGGCGCGGCCTCGGCCGCGAGGGGGATCGGCTGGGCATCGAGCGCGAGCTGCAGGGCCGCGTGCGCCGCCTCGCACCGAGCGGAGGCGTATGCCCCCTCCTCCGCCGCGGTGCGGCGGCCGTTCGCATCGGCGTCAATCGCCTCGATCTCGGTGAAGGCCGGGATCTCGGC
>DASSNI010000254.1:0-4409 GCA_035701385.1 Candidatus Limnocylindria bacterium
GTCCTGCGCCTGCAGCATCCACCGCGGGAAGGTGCCGTCACACATGATCGTGCGGGGAACAGGGGTGAAGTAGACGAACGCAACCGCCGCCGCGCCGACGAGGAGCGCGATGGCGAGCGCGGAACCCACCACGCGCTTGACGGTCACGACGTGGCGCCGCGTGGCTGGCGCGATCGGCGAAGGGCGGCGCCGCGCCGAGGCTCCGCCACCCCCGCGTGCTCGGCCAGGAAGCGAACGAGGTCGGCCGCGGGCAGCGGCTGCGAGAAGTGGAAGCCCTGCCCGAATGCGCAGCCGGCCTCGCGCAGGCGAGCCAGCTGGACGCCGTCTTCGATGCCCTCTGCCACGACCTCAACGTTAAGCCGCCGCGCAAGGTCCACGATCCCGGCGACGAGCGACTCGGCCCGCGGGTCGGTGCCGACGGTCGTGACGAACGAGTGCTCGATCTTCACCAGGTCGAACGGCATCCGCGCCAGCTGCCCAAGGGCGGCGTAGCCGGTGCCGAAGTCGTCGATCGCCAGCCGCACGCCCTGGTTGCGGATGCGGCGCAGCGAGCCGGCGGCCACGTCCTGCTCCAGCCGGGCGCTCTCCGTGACCTCCAGCACCAGCTGCTGCGGCGAGATGCCGGACGAGGCGAGGATGCGCGAGATGGCGTTGGAGAAGGTCGGGTCCGCCAGCTGCACGGCGGAGAGGTTGACGCTGACGTAGCGCGGAGCGGCAGCCGATGCGCTCGAAGCCGATGCACCGGCGCCTATCTGGGCCCAGGTGGCCACCGCGGAGCACGCCTCCTCCAGGATCCACTCCCCCAGTGGACCGATGGCACCGGTCGCCTCCGCCAGCGGGATGAACTCCGCCGGTGCCAGGAGGCCCAGCGTCGGGTGGCGCCAGCGGACCAGCGCCTCGGCGCCCGCCACCTCGCCGGTCTCCAGCGAGAGGATCGGCTGGTAGTGCAGCTCGAACTCGCGCCGCGAGATCGCCGAATCCAGGTCGTTGCGCAGCTCGAGGCCGCGGACCACCGCCTGGTGCTCGGTGGCCTCGAACACGGTGAAGGTGCCCTTGCCCTGGCCCTTGGCCACGTACATGGCGATATCGGCATCGCGCATCAGGGATTCCGCGGACGCATCGGCTCCTGAGCCAAGGCTGATGCCGATGCTGACGCCCACCGAGTGCTCCAGCCCCGCCACGTGGACCGGCACCTGCACCGCGACCAGCAGTCGGCCGGCGACCAGGGAGGCCTGGTAGCGGTCCGGGGAGTCGGCGAGCAGGACCGCGAACTCGTCGCCGCCCAGCCGCGCGACGGTGTCCTCGGCGCGGGTGGCGCCGCGCAGCGCATCGGCCACCGTGCGGAGCACCTTGTCGCCGGCCTGGTGGCCATAGGCGTCGTTGACCGTCTTGAAGTCGTCCAGGTCCAGGAACATGACCGCCACGCTGCCGTTGCGTCGGGCCAGGGCCGCCGTCAGCCGATCGTGGAACAGGACGCGATTCGCCAAGCCGGTGAGCGGGTCGTGCAGCGCGCGGTGCTCCAGCTCCTGCTCGAGGACGGTGCGCTCGTCGAGCGTGGTGCGCAGCGCGCCGGCCACGCCGTCCATGCGCAGGATGACCAGCAGGAACAGCGCAACGCAGCCGATGGCCAGCACCGGCACGTCCACCTCGCCCCCCATCAGCCACTGCAGCAGCATCACCGCCGGGCCCATGAGCGACGCGCCGGCCAGCAGCGCCAGCCGCCGGTAGGAGAACGCGCCGCCACCGCTGACCGTCACCGGCTCGGCGACGCGGGTCATGGTCGGATGCAGGGCCGCGGCGCCCCAGGCGGTGGCGCCCAGCAGCCAGCCGGCATCGACGATCTGCCCGGTCTGGTAGCCGTCCACCAGCGCCAGCGCGGCGTACGGGAAGTCGGCGGCCAGGAAGGCGACCAGGGCAAGCATCACCAGCCGCAGGGACATCGGCTGCTCGCCCGGCGCCAGCACCAGGCGCACAAGGATGGCCAGCAGCAGGACGTCCAGCATCGGATAGGCAAGGGCCACCGCGATCTCGACGATCGAGCCGTACTCGTCGGCCACGATGCGGCTCATGAAGAAGACCCAGCTCAGCATCCCCACGCCGACCGCCACGATCAGCGCGTCCAGCAGGCTGGCCCGATCCCCCGCCGGCAGGCGGCCGCGTGCCAGCGCCATGATGGCCAGCGCCACCAGCAACATGCCGCCCAGGTAGAAGACGTCGGCCACGCTGGGGAACGGCTCGATGCCCATGCGGTCCAGCACCACGAAGGTCCAGTCCCCGGCGGCCGTCAGACCCAGGCCGGCGGCCAGCGCCACCCACGGGCGCGCGTCGTGTGGCTTGTGCATCCTGATCCCGAGGGCGATGGCCGGCACCGCCACCATCTCCGGCACCTGGTAGAACAGGTCCTGCGCCTCGACGGACGGCAGCAGGAAGTACCCGACCGTCATCAGCAGGCCGGCCACACCGAACCACTGCCAGGCGTGGTCGCGCGCGCGCGCGAGCAGCGCATTCCTCCGCATCGGCGCCACGGTACGAGGAGCGTGGTGCGGGCGGGCACCCCCCGATGGTCACGGTGGGTCCTAGGGGCTCGCCAGGTGTCGCCGATTCCCGCGGGGCGGGACTAACGAACAAGAAAGGGCCGGCGAGCCCCAAAATCGGCCGCTTCTTGTCGGGAATTCCCGTGGCCAGGGAATCGGCGACAGGAAAGGGGCGCTTCTTCGTCGTTGGTCCCGTGGGGCGGGAATCCGCGGCAAGAAGGTGGGGCCGACGCCCGTGTCGGAAGGCGTCGGCCCCGGATTCCGTCCCGCGGCCATCCTGCAGGAGCGCGGCAGCGTGGGAATCGGCTGATTGGCCTGTTCTGAGGGGGCCGATCGGCAGATGCCTCGGCGGGCGGGCTCGGGGGAGCATGGGAGCATGCCCGGCGAGGCTGAGGGATCGGCCGGTGGTGGTCGGCGGCTCCCGCGGGGCAGGGAGACGCAGATGAGGATTCTGGTTGCGGCCGCGTCCAAGCATGGGGCCACGGCCGAGATCGGCGCCGCGGTGGGCCATGCGCTCGCCCGGCACGGCCACGGGGTCGACCTGCTGCCGCCGGCGGAGGTCAAGCGGATCGAGCCCTACGACGCGGTGATCCTGGGCAGTGGCGTGTACGCCGGCCACTGGCTGGCGGACGCCAAGGAGTTGGTTGAGCGCTTCGCGGACGAGCTGCGTCAACGGCACGTGTGGCTCTTCAGCTCCGGTCCGCTGGGCGATCCGCCCGCGCCGGCCGGCGAGCCGGTGGACCTCACCAAGGTCGCCGAGCAGCTGGCGCCCCGCGGGCAGATGGTGTTCGCCGGCCGCCTGGACCGCGAGTCGCTGGGCTTCGGCGAGCGGGCGATCGTGGCGCTGGTCAAGGCGCCGTACGGCGATTTCCGCGACTGGCAGGCGATCGAGCAGTGGGCGGAGAGCATTCATGCGGCGCTGGTCGCGGAGGAGCAGCCGGTCGGGCAGGAGCAGCCGATCCCGCAGCCGGCGCTCACCGCCTGACGAGGAGGCTTGAGATGAACGTTCGACATTCCCCGGCGACGCTGGGCGCCGCGGCGCTGTTGGGCACGCTGGCGGTCGCCGCCCTGGTGACCGGCATCCTGTTCGTGTTCGGCGCCTGGGTCATCACCGATGGCAGCTGGGCAATTGCCGGCAACGTCGGCGGCGCCGCTGCCGCGCTGCTGGCCGCGCTGATCCTGGGCTACGGCCTGCTGACGGCGATCGCCGCCTGGGAGCTGTGGACGGATCGGCCGGCGGGACGCCTGCTGGGGCTGATGAGCGGCATCATCGCCATCCTGGCCGCGGCCACCGCGCTGCTGGTCGGTGACGCCGACGAGGCGGTGCCGCTGCTGTGGATCGCCATGGCGCTCGGCGCAGCGGTGGTCTTCCCGCTGCTGCTCCCCGACCGCCGCGCGGGCGAAGGGGAGGCACTCCGATGAAGAGCCTGGTCGTGTACGCCACCCGACACGGCAACACGGAGAAGGTGGCCGACACCATCGGCGTCGCGCTTGAGCGCTACGGGACAGTGACCGTCTCGGAGCTGGAGCATGCGCCGTCCGTGGAGGGCGTCGACCTGCTGGTGGTCGGCGGGCCCACGGAGGGCCACGGGCCGACGCCAGAGGTGACCCGATACCTGGAAGCCATGGCACCGGGCAGCCTGTACGGCGTCCTGGCTGCGGGCTTCGACACGCGGCTGAAGTGGCCGCAGTTCCTCTCCGGCTCGGCGGCCGACGTCATCAGCCACCGCCTGCAGGTCGCCGGCGCCGACGTGCTGCGACCCGAGGGCAGCTTCCTGGTGACGATGGAGCCGAGGCTCCGCCAGTCACCACGCGGCATCCACCGAGCGAACAGGCCGCCCATCTCCGGCACGATGCGACCGGGGAAGCTGACGT
>DASSNI010000255.1:0-3346 GCA_035701385.1 Candidatus Limnocylindria bacterium
TCCCGAAGGAACTGCGGCCCGGCCCTGCGGTGCGAGACCGCCGAACCGGTACCGGAACCCTTGATGCAATCTCGTGATCCGGTATCCGCTGCCCCTTCGGGACGACCAAAGCATAGGCGGCGCGCCGACGGGGTCACAAGACCCTTTATCCCCGACTTTCCGGCGGTTTCGGCGCCTTTTCCACAGGCATTCCCCAAGCCGGTACAGGCCGATGCCCCGCCGGGGTGCTGGCAGGGCATCGGCGTCGCCTGCCGGAACCGGTCGGCACGGTCCCGGACCAACCAGGCGACACTGGTGCTACCCTCGGGCGCGGTACGACGTTCACGGAGAGCCGCTGTCCGCGATGCCGCACGGGCCGAAGTTGGAGAAGCCGCCGCAGGAGCTGGTCGACCGGTTCAGCGCGACGGTCGCCGACCTGCCCGGTGCGCAGCTGCGCAAGATGTTCGGCAACCCGGCCGCCTTCGTGAACGGCCACCTGTTCACCGGCCTGTTCGGCCCCACCTGGTTCGTTCGACTGCCCGATGACCAGCGCGCCTCGCTGACCGCGGCCGGCGGAACGGAGTTCGCCCCCATGCCCGGGCGTCCGATGCGCGAGTACGTGGTCATGCCCGATGTCATGGCAGCCGATGCCTCGACCGCCGCCGGGTGGGCGCGCAGGGCGCTGGACCACGTCGCCGCCAAGCCACCGAAGCCCGGCCGCTAGCCGGGAGTGCCGAAACCGGAGGCCGCGGAGGAGCGGACCGCCTACCTGCTGCTCGTGGCGATGGCCGCCTTCTTCGGCGGCACCTGGGTCGCCGGCCGCTGGGCAGTCGAAGAGCTCCCGGTGTTCACCGTCGCCGCGCTGCGCTTCGGTGTCGCCTCCGCCCTGCTCGCCGGGTGGGCGCTGGCCAGCCGCCGGCGCCTCAGCCGGCTGCGTTCCCGCGACCTGCCGCTGGTTGCCGGCCTGGGATCCACGGCAGTCGCCGGCTACAACTGGCTCTTCCTGACCGGCCTGACGCTGTCGCCGGCCAGCGATGGCTCGATCCTGGTGCCGGGTACGATTCCCATCCTCACCATGGGCCTGGCGGTCCTGGTGCTCGGTGAGCGGGTGCACCGGCGGGCCCTGCTGGGCGTGCTGATCGCGCTGGCCGGGCTGCTGCTGGTCATCGGCCTGGGAGGCGCCGCCGGACCAGCCCGGCTGACCGGCGATGTCCTGTTCCTGATGAGCGCCGGCGTGTGGTCCGTCTACAACGTCCTGGTGCGCATCGCCGGTCGCCGCTTCGACGCCGTCAGCGCCACGCTGTACGCCATGATCGCCGGCTTCCTGATGCTGCTGCCGCTGGCCGTGCTGGACGCCGACCTGCCGGCCCTTCAGGCTGCCGGCGCGCGTGCATGGCTGTCGATCATCTACCTGGCGGTGCTCGGCTCCATCGCCGCGTTCGTCTTCCTGCAGATCGGCGTGGCGCGCATCGGCGCGGCCCGCGCCAGCGCCTTCACGCTGCTCGTGCCGCTGTTCGGGGTGGCGTTGTCGATCGCCTTCCTCGGCGAGCGGCCATCACCGCTGACCATCGTGGGCGGCGTGGTGGTCCTGCTCGGCCTGTACCTGGTGCAGGCCGGCGGCAGTCGCTCCGCGGAGCCCGCGGCCTAGGCGAGGAACTCGAGCAGGAGCTGCGCGACCCGGTCGGCCGCCGCGAACTGCACGGAGTGCCCCACGCCCGGCAGCCGCTCCAGGCGAGCGCCAGGAATGGCATGGGCCATCCGGTAGCCGACCTCCGGCGGGACGACGCGATCGTCCTCGGGCACCACCACCAGCGTCGGCGCCCCGATCCGCCGGAGGTCGATGGGCGGCGTGGCCGCCGTGTCGCGCACGAAGCGGCGCAGCGCCGCGAGCGTGCCGGGGGCGGCCAGCGGATCGGTGTAGCCGCGGACCAGCTCCTCCACCTGGGCCGCCGGCACGCCCGGCATGCGGCCCAGGAAGCGGCGTACGGCCAGACGTCCGGCCGCCGGCACGCGGATGGCGAGTGCCAGGCCAAGCAGGTTCGCGGTGGACAGGGGCAGCACCTGGTCGGCGTTGACCGCGGCCAGCAGCGCCAGCCGGCGCACGCGCTCGGGATGGCGAGCGGCCAGCCGCTGGGCCACCGAGCCGCCCCAGGACAGCCCCACGATGTCGGGCCGCTGCCACTCCGGACCCAGCTCGTCCAGCAGGGCGACCAGGCGATCCGCGTAGGTGAACCCGTCCAGCGGCCGCCGTGGGCGGCGAGTCGACTGGCCGAAGCCCACCATGTCCACCGCTACCATGCGGTGGGCGTGCGCCAGGCGCGGGATCAGCAGCGCGAAGGCGGTCGAGTTGCTCGGGAAGCCGTGGACCAGCAGCACTGGAGGGCCTGATCCAGCCTCAACGACGTGGATCCATTCCCTATCGACCTCCAGGAACCGGCCCGTGCCGGGCAGCACGGGGCGCTACAGCCAGCCGCGCCGGCGGAAGTAGAGAACCATGCCGACCAGCAGGCCGGCCATCACCACCATGATCAGCCAGAAGGTCCCCGCATCCCCCTCGCCCGGGACGGGCACGTTCATGCCCCAGATGCTGGCAATGAGCGTCAGCGGCAGCAGCACCACGCTCGCGGCGGTCAGCACGCGCAGCACGTCATTGAGCCGATGCGACAGCACCGACTCGTTCGAGGACTCCAGCGCCTCCACGATCTCCTTGAAGTTCTCGAGCACGTCCCAGATGCGCTCCGAGGCATCGGTCAGGTCGTCGAAGTAGACGTCCAGCTCCTCGCCGAAGTGGCGCTGCTTGGCGCGCTCCAGCGCGCGGAACACGGCGCGCTGCGGCCGGATCATGGCGCGGAAGTTGATGATCTCCTGCTTGGTGTTGCTGATGTCCCGCACGATCTCGCGGGATCGGCCCTCGAAGATGTCGTCCTCCAGGCGCCGCAGCTTGCGGCCGAGCTGGCCGAGCATCGGGAAGCAGGCGTCCACGCATCGGTCCAGGATCTCGTACAGCAGGCGGCCGGATCCCCCGGCAAACATCGCCTCGCGCACCTCGGGCTGCTCCTGGACGCGCTCCCACATGGCCGGCAGCGGCACGATGGGCTCCTCCGGCAGGGTGACGACGTAGTCGGGGCCGATGAAGACGTCGAGCTCCGCGGGGTGCAGCCTGCCGGTCTCCTTGTCGAAGCGCGGGAACTGGACGACCAGGAACAGGTAGTCGTCATAGACGTCGAGCTTCGGCCGCTGGTTGATGCTGGCCACGTCCTCGAGGTCCAGCGGGTGGAAGCTGAAGTGCTCCGCCATCCAGGCGATGTCCGCCGTGCCGGGCTCCTGGACGTGGTACCAGCGCAGGCCGGCAGCCGCCACCTCCTCG
>DASSNI010000256.1:0-3157 GCA_035701385.1 Candidatus Limnocylindria bacterium
CTCGAGCGCTTTCAGCGCTGGCCGATCCGCGCGACGCTGCTGCTGCTCGCGGCATCGGTCGTTGCCTCCGCCTGGTGGCAGGCATCGCTGAGCACGACCGCCGGCTGGCAGGCGTCGCTTGCCCAGCCACAGCAGATCTTCCGGCCGGCGCCGGAGTGGCAGGAGGGGGTCGGCGAGTGCCGATCGGATCCACTGGCGCATGTGCCCTCGCCGCGCAGCCTCGATGTCATCCGTGCCTGCGCCACGGTGGCCGGCGTCATCCGCAGCATCGATCGCGATGCGCGCTCTCAGAACCTGGAGATCATCCTCGAGCCGGATCCGCAGGTGGCGCGCCTGCTCGATCCGCGCATTCAGCGCTACGTGCGCGTGACCGTCCTACCCACGGATCAGGCGAGCATGGTGGTCCCGCCGGTTGACCAGCACGCCACTTTCTTCGGCTCGTGGGTCGTCAACCGGCGGGCCGCGGTGCGGGGCACGCTCGAACTGCGGCCGGCGTGGCTCGTGACCGCAGCGAACATCGCCGGGCCGGTCCAGCCGCGGCCGACGCTGTCGGTGGTCGGCAGGCTCCCCGCGTCGGTGCAGACCGGGAGTCTGGTCGAGGTGGCGACCACGGTCCAATCGACGGCCCAGCAGCCCGCCAAGCCGGTCTCCCAGGCGACCGTCTACGTGGAGCTCCGCACGGCACTGGGCGAAGCGCAGCGCTGGCGCGCGACGCGCACCAACTCGCTGGGCACGGCCACCATCTCGTTGGCCGCCATCGAGGCACCCGGCGAGTACACGCTGTGGGTGTACGCAGCAAAGGGACGTGACGTGGGCACCACCCAGGTGCAGCTCAGGATCGTGCGCGGCAGCGGGTAGGAGGCTGAGGAAGGGCTAATGACAGGTCTCGCTGCCGGCGTCGGTGAACGTCTTGCCCGCTTCCGGGAGGAACTGCCAGCGGTACCCGCGCTCGCTCAGGGCGAGCGCCAGCACGCCGAACGTGTCGCGGTTGCGCACCTCGCTGCCGGGGACCGGCTCGCGCAGCAGCTCGTGGCTGGCGCCGCCGGTGCCCACCACGAACGCGCGGATGCCGCGCGCCGGGTCGGGACGGCCGTCGGCGTTCAGCGCGGCGAAACGCTCGTAGATGTGGTCGTGCCCGCTGATCACGAACTCGGCACCCGCCGCGTAGAGGTCCTGCCAGATCGGCTGCATGTCGAGCTCGTTGCCCTGCAGGCCGGAGCTGAATCGCGGGTGGTGCCAGATCGCGGCGCTGCAGGCCACGCGATGTCCCTGCAGGTCGGCCTGCAGCCACCGCTCCTGTGGCGAGCCCGCCTGACAACCGCCAATCTCGATGCAGTTGCTGTTGAGGACGTAGATTCGCCAGCCGTTGAGATCGAAGGCGTAGTACCCGCCGGGCGCGGCGCCGGCGGCTGCCCCGAAGTACTCGAAGTAGCCGGCGGCCCCTGGCGTCGCGTATTCGTGGTTGCCGATGGCGGGGTAGGTGCGCGCCCTGAACGGTCCCCAGGATGGTCCGTAGCAGCTCTCGAACTGGTCGATCGATCCCGCGTCATAGGCGTTGTCGCCGGCGGTGAAGATGCTGCCGTCCACCTGGCGCAGGATCGCCGCCGTCGCCTCGTCGCCACGACTGGTGCACGATGCGATGTCGCCTGCTCCCACGAGGATCGCCTCGTCAACCGTCGCCTGGAACGGCGGCGCGCTGGGCGTGGCCGCCTCGGTCCGCGCTTCGGTTGCGGTGGCGCTGCTGGGCCCACTCGCCACCAGTGGCGGCCGCGCCAGGCTGAAGCGCACCTGGTCGTTGCAGATCTCGCCGATGGGCGTGCCGAGGTCGCTCCACGCGGTGCAGACGCCGTACGTGAGCTCGCCATCGCGGTCGAACAGGATGCCGCGGTCATAGCCCAGGCGCGTGTCCTCCCGTGCGCTGCGGGCCAGGACGGTCGTCGCGCGGCCGGCGTGCTCTCGCCAGAAGCTGCTGAGCGCCCCCGCGATCTGCTGGGGATCCCGCGAGGCGACGACGATCTCCCACGTCTCGCCGTGCTCCGCGTCGCTCCCCAGGCTGGACGCCTGCGCATAGCCGCCCGTGCAGACCTGGGCCGAGCTCGGGCTCGCATAGGGAACGGCACAGGCGTCCTGGCTGGCACTGGTGCCGCCGCCACACGCAGTGAGGGCCACCAGCAGGCCGAGCAGCAGCGGCATGGAGCGTGCGCTCACGGACCGGCCAATGTCTGAGCGGCGTGCGCCCCACGTCCCCCTCCGGGGAGGGCCGGCATGACCGGATGTGGCACCACCCGTCTCCGCGTCGGCGGTCCCGTGCTGTGGCTGGCCGGCCTGGCCGTGCTCATCGGTGGGGCGCCGCCGGTCCTGACGCGCGTCCTTGCTCCGGCCCCCGTAACGCCGCGGATCAGCGTCGCGCCGGCTCGGGCGGTCCCGGGCGGCAGCGTGGCGGTCAACGGCGTTGGGTTTCCCGCTGGCGCAACGGGCAGCCTGGCGATCGAAGGCGTGTCCGATGGCCTGGTCGATTATGTGGCGGATGAACACGGAAACTTCACGGCTCGGGTCACCTTGCCCGTGGCCACGGCCCCGGGATCTCGGATGCTGATGGCACTCCCATCGCCGACCGGCATGGGCAAGAACGGGTCCACTGCGACACTCGCCAGCGCCCGGCTCGATGTCGATCCCGCACTCCCTGTGACTGCCACCCCATTCGATCGACTGGCCGCGCTGATTCCGGACGTGACAACCGCTGCGGGATATCGGTACAGGCTCCACGACAGCGACGGGGCGAGCATGGATACGCTCAAGGTCATCTCCGCGCCTGATGGCGGCTACCTTGGCGTCTACCACGCGACGCTTCGCGGCCGCTTCACGGTCAAGCTCGCGCGCTCGAGCGACCTGCTCACCTGGCGTCACGTGGTGGACCTCGACCCCGACGCCTCGCAGCCGACCATCGCCGCGCTGTCCGACGGCGGCTTCCTGCTTGTCGACGAGGGCAGCCGCAACGCCAGGACCGAGTCCGGCACATGGCTGCGTCTGCACCACTACCCGAGCCTGGCGGCGCTGCTGCAAGCGCGTCCGGATCGCTCCTTCGAGCCGCCGCATAGCATGGTGCCGAGCGATCGTGGCGCGGAGGGCACGCCCAGCATCGACGGGGTGACGCTCA
>DASSNI010000257.1:0-4487 GCA_035701385.1 Candidatus Limnocylindria bacterium
GTCGAAGGCGCGGATCGACTCCACCTCGTCGCCGAACAGCTCGATCCGCACCGGCTCCGGCGTGCCGGGCGGCCAGACGTCGACAATCCCCCCGCGCGACGCGAACTCGCCGACCCCGCTGACCTCGACCGCCACCTCGTAGCCGCCGGCCACGAGCGCGGTGAGCAGAGCGCGCTGCGCGATGCGCTCGTGGAGCGCGACGGTGACCGTGGCCGCTCGCAGCTGCTCGGCGCTGAGCGTGCGCTGCACGAGGGCCAGCAGCGGCGCCACCAGCACGCCGTGCCGCGGCCTGCCGGCCAGCCATGACAGGACCCGCAGCCGCTCCGCCGACTCGTCGTGCTCGGGCAGCGCCCGCTCGAGCGGCATGGCGGCGCGCTCCGGGAAGACGACCGCCGATCCGGACGCCAGCCACGCGGCGAGGTCATCGGCCAGCCGATGCGCCTCATCCTCGGTGCGCACCACCACCACCATGGGCGTGGCCGGCGACAGCTGCATGCGCCGCGCGGCGAGGTGCGCGGCGCGCGCACCGGCCGGTACGCGCAGCTCGCCCGGGGCGGGCAGCTCGCCGGCGATGTGGCGCGTCAGGGTGGCGATGCGGCGATCGGCTCCACCCCTGGTGGTGGCCGGCGGCGCCGGCCGCGCGCGTGTGCCGGTGGTCACGCCACCGGTTCCGCCAGGTCCAGGCCGTTGAATGCGTTCATCGCCTCGTCGATCCCGTCGCGCAGCCAGACCTCGACCGCATCAGCGGCAGTGGCGATCACGATGTCGGCCAGCTCCCGCTCATCGGACCGAAAGGTGGAGAGCACGTGGTCGACGGTCTCGCGCGTGGATCCCGAGCGGCCGATTCCCACCCGCAGTCGATCGAAGGCGTTGCTCCCGAGGGCGGCGATGATGTCCCGCAGCCCGTTGTGCCCTCCGGCCGACCCTTCGCGGCGCAGCCGCAGGCGGCCAAGGGGCAGGTCGACGTCATCGGCGACCACCAGCAGGTCGTCCTCGAACGAGGCGTCGGTGTTGCGCATGGCCCCCTTCACGGCGCCACCCGATAGGTTCATGTAGCGCATCGGCTTCACCAGGAGGACCTTCTGGGGTGGGTCCTGCAGCTGGACCTCGAGCTGGGCAGCGCCGTCCCGGACCCGACCCTGCCCGGTCAGGCCCCAGCGGTCGGCGAGCAGGTCTACGACGCGAAAACCGACGTTGTGCCGCGTCAGCCGGTACCGCTCGCCGGGGTTGCCGAGCCCGGTGACGACTTTCACCGGGCCGATGGTAGCGGGCCGGCTTTCAGCCGGCGTCCTCGTATGCGGTGCGCAGCCAGCCCAGCAGCTGCTCGTCCAGCTCGTCGGCGCGCGTGATCCGCACCCGCCGCGCCGCCATGCCGCTGGCCTTCTCCACCCTGCCGCCGACCGGCAGGTCGAGGTTCAGGCCGATCTCCAGTCGGTTCGAGCCGGACGGCCCCACCTGGCCGAACTGGCGCCGGCGCCGCAGGCTGACGTACGTCTTCTTCGGCGCCAGCTCGACGTCCGGTCCGAAGCGACGGACCGCGGCGATGACCGCGTCGTAGAGGGGGCGCAGCGCCGCCCGCGTGCCCTCGTAGTGCGAGGCGATCAGCGCCTCATCATCGACGGGGGCGTCCGCGCCGGCACGGGCCCGCAGTGCGATCAGGTTCGCGTTGCCGTGACCAAGCCCGTGCTTCGCCTTCAGCATGGCGACCATCTGGCCGTGCTTCTCGAGACCCGAGGCGCGGACCAGCGCGATCCACTCGTCCAGGCTGCGTCCGGTGCTGCGCTCGATGTTCGCGATCTGCGTCCGGGTGGCGTCGTCCAATGTTGCCATGCTGTGCACCTCATGATGCGTCCGGGCCACGTTCGGGGCCCTGCTAGAGTGACGAAAGGGGCCCTGCCGTGCTGGACAAAACGTTGCGAGGCAGCGCGTGGCACATCCCGACTTCCTGATCGTCGGTGGCGGCATCATCGGCTGCTCGGCCGCTGCCTTCGCGGCGGAGCTCGGCGCATCGGTGCTGCTGCTCGAGGCCACCGGGATCGGTGCGGGGGCATCCGGCCGCAACTCGGGCGCGGTGCAGCATCCATTCGACGCCGTGCTGGCGGAGCTGCACCACGAGACGCTGCGCATGTACCGAGAGCTGGCCGACGGCTCTCGCGACTTCGCGTTCCCGGCACAACCCGCCGGCCTGCTGCTGCTGACCGATGACGAGGCTGGAGCCCGCTCTCGGGTTGCCGAGCTGAATTCAGCGGGCTTCGGCCTGGCGGCCGAGTACCTGGACGAGACCGCCGTCCAGGAGGCGGAGCCGATGGTCGCTCCCGGCTGGGCCGCCGTCCGCCTGGCGACCGGCTACCCGATCCCACCCGATGCCGCGACGCGGGCCTTCGCTGCCCGCGCAGCAGCAGCCGGCGCCGAGCTGCGGACTGGCGCGCGCGTCGCGGCGGTGAAGGGCCGCGCCGTCGGGCTGCAAGATGGCTCGACCCTCGAAGCGGGCGCGGTCCTGGTCGCCGTCGGTCCGTGGAGCTCGGACCTGCTCGCCGGCAGCGCAGCGGCGGCTATCCGGCCGACCTACGGCGTGACGCTGCAGGTCTCGGTGCCCGACGCGCCGCGCAGCGTGCTCGAGGAGGGCGCGGTGCACACCGTGAACCGCCCGGTGGGGGACGACGAGCCGAACGATGGCCTGGTCACCTTCTCCATGGTCAGCGTCGGCGGCACCAGCACGGTGGGCTCGACGTTCCTGGCGCGAGCCGCCGACCCGACAACCCTGGCGCCCCAGCTGCTGGCGAACGGCGCGCGCTTCGTGCCGGCGCTCGCCGGGCGGGAGGTGCTGCGCAGCCGGGTGTGCGCGCGGCCACAGTCGCCGGACGGCCGCCCCTTCATCGGCCCCCTGGACGGCTCGCCGGGCACGTTCGTGGCCGCCGGCCACGGGCCGTGGGGCATCAGCACCGGGCCGGCCAGCGCCGCGCTGGCAGTTGCCTCGATCCTCGACGGCGGCGAGATCCCCGCCGCGCTGGAGGCTGGTCGAGCCATCTGACCCTTTGTGCAGAGTGCACAACGGTTCGGCTGCATCCAGGCAGTGGGGGCCGGTCCCCCGCTCACAGCCGCCCGTACCCTGCCTCGCAGGACCGCCACCGGTGGGAGGGACAGCGATGGGGACGATCGACTCCGGCGACACCGCCTGGATCCTGGTGTCGACCGCGCTGGTCATGCTTATGACGCCGGGGCTGGCCCTGTTCTACGGCGGGCTGGTTCGCCGCAAGAACGTGCTCAGCACGATCATGCACAGCTTCTTCATCCTGGCGCTGGTGAGCGTCACCTGGGTGCTGTGGGGCTACTCACTGGCCTTCGGGCCGGATGCCGGGCTGGGGCTCATCGGCCGGCTGGATTGGCTGGGCCTGGAGGGAGTCGGCCCCGAGCCATCGCCGACGTACGCCTCCACCGTCCCGCACCTGGCCTTCATGGCCTTCCAGATGATGTTCGCCGTCATCACGCCGGCCCTCATCACCGGCGGCTTCGCCGAGCGCAAGCGCTTCAAGGCCTTCGTCCTGTTCAGCGTCGCCTGGGCAACGTTGGTGTACGCGCCGATCGCCCACTGGGTCTGGGCGCCGGGCGGCTGGCTGTTCGGCCTGGGGGTGCTGGACTTCGCCGGCGGCACGGTGGTGCACCTGGCGAGCGGCGTGGCCGCGCTGGTGGCGGCGCTCATGGTCGGGCGGCGCATGGGGCTGGTCGAGCCCGCAACCGAGCCGCATGACGTGCCGATGACCGTGCTGGGCGCCGGCCTGCTGTGGTTCGGATGGTTCGGCTTCAATGCCGGATCGGCGCTCGGCGCCAATGGGGTTGCTGCGGTCGCGCTGGTCACCACCAACACGGCAGCCGCCATGGCGGCGCTGACCTGGGTCACCATCAGCTGGCTTCACCGCGGCACGCCGTCGGTGCTCGGCGCGGCCATCGGCGCCGTGGCCGGCCTGGTGGCCATCACGCCGGCCGCGGGCTTCGTGACCCCGGCCGCGGCGGTGCTGATGGGCTTCGGCGTGGGCATCGTGTGCTATGGCGCCTCGCTGCTGCGCTTGCGCTCGCGGATCGACGACGCGCTCGACGTGTTCGCCGTGCACGGCGTGGGTGGAGCGTTCGGCGCGCTCGCCACCGGTGTGCTGGCAACGGTTGCGGTCAACCCGGCCGGCCGCGACGGGCTGCTGGCCGGCAACCCCGGGCAGCTCGTCACCCAGCTGCTCGGCATTCTGGCGGTGGGCGCCTACTCGGCCATCGCCACCGCCGCGATCCTGCTGGCGGTGAACGCGCTGGTCCGCATCAGGGTCGGCAGGGACGTGGAAGAGGCCGGGCTGGACGTCGCCCAGCACGGCGAGATCGCCTACGGGGCATAGGGTTCGAAGGAGGTGAGCCAATGACCGTCGCCGCACTGCTGGTGTTCGGATCGCTGCTCGCAGCATGGCTGGGCGTGCCTGCCGAGCGCCGGCGCCGTGCGCCGCTCG
>DASSNI010000258.1:0-2199 GCA_035701385.1 Candidatus Limnocylindria bacterium
CCGGACAGGACGACGGCAGGCGGATTCGGCATCGGCTGTGCAACCTCGCGCGGCGGAGAAGCCGGTCGGCCGTTCTGCCGCGTCGGCGGGTAGCATTGTCACGCGGGAGGATCCGGCCGGTCCAGCCGGTCGGGGTGTCGAATGGCGTGGCGGGAGGATCGGTGGGCGTGACATCGCATCGGCAGGCCGCGCATCGTCACCTGATGATCGTGCACAACCACTGGCCGGACCCGCGCGTCGAGCGCGAGGCGCGAGCACTGGTGGCCGGTGGGATCGAAGTCGACGTGCTGTGTGCCCGGGACCCCTACGACTCGCCCGACTCCGACTTTGCCGGCATCGACGTCCAGCGCCTCCCGGTGTGGCGCCGGCGCGGTCGCGGTCCGGTGCTCCAGATGCTCGAGTACCTCGCCTTCCTGGCGCTGGCCGCCGTGCACGCCGCCGTGCGACACGGCCGGCGACGGTATCGGACGATCCAGGTGCACACCCCGCCCGATTTTCTGGTCTTCGCCGCGCTGGTTCCGAAGCTCACCGGCGCGAAGGTGATCCTGGACCTGCACGACCTCATGCCAGAGTTCTACGCCAGCCGCTTCGGCAGCTCGCTGTCGGCGCTGCCGGTGCGCCTGGTGGCCTGGCAGGAGCGCCTATCCACGCGGTTCGCTGACCGGGTGATCACGGTCACCGACACGTGGCGCCGGACGCTCGCGCAACGGGGCGTGGCACGCGACAAGCTCAGCGTGCTGATGAACCTGCCGGATCCGGCGATCTACGGCCGCGATGGTGCGGAGGCGGCCAGGCCGGATGGCCCGATCACGCTGGTGTACCACGGCACGCTCGCGGCGCGGTACGGCCTCGACATTGCGCTGCGAGCGCTGGCACGTGCCCGGCAGGAGATACCGATCCGCATGATCATCCACGGCCACGGCGACCTGCTCGAAACGCTGCCCGACCTGGCTGAGGAGCTCGGCATTGCCGATGCCGTCGAGTTCTCGACGCGGCGGCTGGCCTCCGAAGAACTGCCGGCGCTGCTGCGGCGGGCCGATGCGGCGGTGGTGCCCTATCGCCGCGACATCTTCACCGACGGGATCCTGCCGACAAAGCTGATGGAGTACGCGGCGCTCGGCATCCCGGCCATTGCCAGCCGCACGCCGGTGATCGAGGAGTACTTCGACGAGTCGATGGTGCGCTTCGTGCCGCCGGAGGACGTCGAGGCGCTCGCCGCGGCCATGGTCGAGCTGGCACGCGACCCGGAGCTACGCGCTGACCTGGCCCGCAGCGCCACCCAATTCACCGAGCGCCATTCCTGGCCGGCGGCCTCGGCCGACTACGTTGCCATGGTCAGGTCGCTGGCGGACGGATGAACCGGTAGCCGATCCCGCGCTCGGTCGCGATGTAGCGAGGCGCGTCCGGGTCGTCTCCGAGCTTGGTCCGCAGCCGGCGGACATAGACCCGCAGGTAGTCGAGCTCGTCGGTGTACTCCCGGCCCCAGACCTGTGCCAGCAGCCGCTCGTGGGGCACGACCCAGCCGGCGTTGCGCACCAGGTGCTGCAGCAGCCGGAACTCCGTGGGCGTCAGGTCCAGTCGCCTGCCGGCGAGCCGTGCCTCGTGGGCGGCGAAATCGACCTCCAGGTCGCCGGCGCGGAACGGCGGCACATGCTCGCCCGGGCGGCCGGGCTCCAGCCTGCGGAGCACTGCCTTCACCCGGGCCAGCAGCTCCAGGTGGTTGAAGGGCTTGGTGATGTAGTCGTCGGCCCCGGCCTCCAGGCCGCGGACCTTGTCGATCATCTCGTCGCGCGCGGTCAGCATGATGACCGGCACCTCGCTGAAGCGGCGCAGCTCGCCGAGGACCGCGTAGCCGTCCATGTCCGGCAGGCCAACGTCCAGCAGCACCAGGTCCGGCCGCTCGGCCTCCACCAGCTCCAGCGCTTCGTTGCCTGACCGAGCCTCGAGCACCTCCAGCTCGCGCCACTGCAGCACGAGTCCCAGCCGGACAGATTCCACCAGGTCCGGATCGTCGTCAACGATGAGCAGCCTCATGATCCTGCCTCTCCGGCTCCACCCGCGCGCTGCGGCACCGTCAGGGTGAACCTGCTGCCTGCGCCGGGGCGTGATTCGACGCCGATGCTGCCGCCGTGCGCCTGCGCGATGGCCAGCGCGGTCGGCAGGCCCAGGCCGACGCCGCCCTGCGGTCCGGAGCGGTCC
>DASSNI010000259.1:0-3321 GCA_035701385.1 Candidatus Limnocylindria bacterium
TGGACGCGCTTCAGGGGGGTGACCCGCGAGGCGTATACGCAGGCCCTGCACGATCGCCGGCTCATCCAGGGCACTCTCATGCGGGTGACCATCCACACCGTGTCCGCGGCCGACTACTGGCCGATGACCGAGGCGGTGCGACGCGAGCGCCGGCGGTGGTACCTGCGCACCTGGGCGAGAACGCGAAGGGATCGCGATATGCAACGCATGGCGACGGCCGCGCGCCGGGTCCTCGCCGACGGCCCGTTGCCGCTCCGCGAGCTGCGCTCGCGCCTCGCAGCCGAGGGACACGAGGTGGACT
The DNA here is from genome assembly GCA_035701385.1 of Candidatus Limnocylindria bacterium. GTDB lineage: Bacteria > Chloroflexota > Limnocylindria > QHBO01 > QHBO01 > DASSCW01. The sequence continues at coordinate 302 of DASSNI010000259.1, forward strand.
CGGCCGGCGGGCTCGGACTGTGGCTCGACATGGTGCGTGTGCCACCGCCCGGGACGTGGGACCGGCCGCGAGCCGATCTCTACGGGCTGGCGGAGAACTGGCTGCCGAAGCCGCCGGACGTGAACGAGGCCGACGGTCGCGATCTGCTCCTGCGCCGCTACCTCACCGCCTTCGGCCCGGCCAGCATGGCCGACGCGTCGAACTGGACCGGCCTGTCGGTCGCCGAGCTCAAGCCGGTGGTTGCCCGGGCAACGCTGCGCCGCTTCCGCGACGGGGACGCCAGGGAGCTGCTGGACGTGCCGGACGGCGAGCTGCCCGATGAGGAGACACCGGCTCCCGCCCGCTTCCTTCCGTCGTTCGATGCCACCCTGCTGATCCAGGCCCGCCGAACGCAGATGCTGCCGGAGGCGTTCCGGCCGATCATCTTCAACGTCAAGACCCCTCAGTCCTGGAACACGTTCCTGCTCGATGGGCAGGTGGCCGGCACATGGACCTTCGCCGACGGGTCGGTCAGCCTGGAGCCGCTGCGCCGGCTGAGCCCGGCCGAGCGACAGAGCCTGGACGACGAGCTGGAGCGGCTGCGAGCGTTCCTCTTCGACTGAGCAGGACTAGCATGGGGTGATGGATAGAGCAGCGGTCCAGGCATGGCTGGACAGGTACGTGGAAGCGTGGCGTGCGAACTCCCGGGAACCGATCGCCGCGCTCTTCTCGGATGACGTCGTCTACCGCTTCGCGCCCTACGGCGAGAAGAACGAGCGCCGTGGACTCGAGGCGGTGGTGGACGAGTGGCTGCGCGAGCCGGACGCGCCGGAGAGCTGGGAGGCGCACTACGAGCCCTTCGCGGTCGATGGCGATCGGGCGGTGGCCACCGGCTGGAGCAGCTACGCCGCCACCGAGTCCGATGGGGCGCGCCGCTACCAGAACGTGTTCCTGATGCGGTTCACGCCCGATGGCCGATGCGCCGAGTTCACCGAGCTCTACATGCGGGAACAGCCAAGCTAGGAGATCGGCCAGACCACCTCGGTGCGCAGCTGTGCCTGGTCTTCGACCTCCGAGGGATCGTCCACGTAGGACTCCCACGGCCCCGGCCCGTCGTCCAGGCCGTTGGCATGGATCCACTCGTGCAGGCGATCGTAGGTGGCGCTGAGATTGTCGTAGGGACCCTGGTGGACGGTGACCGCGGCGCTTCCTCCCGGCAGCTCCGAGCTGCCCAGCTCACCGGCCTCGCACTCCGCCAGCGGGCGCAGGTTGGCGAGCGGCATCGTCACCGGGATGCCGATCTCCACGTCCACCTGCTCCGGGCCGAACTCGTGGTAGCGCCCGTACGGCGGCCCGGCGGGCTCGCCGCCCCGGTTGGCGATGCCGTCTGCCACGTTCGGCAGGTGGTAGTCGAACAGCTGGCCCAGGTCCAGCTCGCTGATCGGCCGCTGGATGCGGACCGCCACCGCCGGCTGGGGCGTCAGCTCGACGACGCGGGTCTCTGGAATGTGCTCATCGGTCATGACGGTAGGGTACGCCAGCCGGCAGTCCGCCAGAATCTGGCCGATGAATGACGTGGAGCTGGCCATCGCCGCCGCCGCCGCGGGAGGCGGCATCGTGCGCGAGCGCTTCCGGCGCACGACGACCCGCATCGAGAAGGGCGCGGCCTGGGACGGCAACCTGCGCGACAACGTCCACTTCGCCGCCGGCATCGCCGTCTGCCGCGCCGCCGGAGCCGTGGTGACCGACCTTCGCGGCAACCCGCTGCCGCCGGACGGCGACGGCTGGGGCCTGCTGGCCGCCGCCGACGAGGCCACGCACCTCGCGCCGCTGGACGTCATCGGCCGGCTGTCTGGCGATAGACTGGCCACCTGAGCGAGACCGTGGAGACCCCGCCCGACACCGACACCTCCTCCCAGCCGCGCGAGCGCGGCCGGACCGTTCACGGCGAGGCCGCCAACGCCGGCCACCGCGTGCTGGCGCCCGACGACGCCGAGGTCGAGGCCTACCTGGAGCAGGCGCTCCACGCGCCGCCGCCGGAGCGGCCCCACGGGGAGGCGGCCGGCCCGGAGACGGTCATCGTGCTGGACTTCGGCAGCCAGTTCGCGCAGCTCATCGCGCGACGCGTGCGTGAGCTGAACGTGTACTCGGAGCTGCTGCCCCACGACACGCCGTGGGCGGAGATCGAGCGCCGTGCGCCGAAGGCCATCATCCTGTCCGGCGGGCCGTCATCGGTCTATGACGCCGATGCGCCGAAGGCGGATCCGGCCATCTGGGCAGGCCGCATCCCGGTGCTCGGCATCTGCTACGGGCTGCAGCTGATGGCGCACGAGCTGGGCGGCGAGGTGGCGCCAAGCGACAAGCGGGAGTACGGACCGGCGTCGGTGCAGATCACCACCGAGGATGGCCTGTTCCGCGGCATCGATCGCGAGCAGCCCGTCTGGATGAGCCACGGCGACTCGATCCTGCGGCCGCCCGACGGCTTCCTGCCCACTGCCCAGAGCGACTCGACGGCCTTCGCCGGCCTGTACGACCCGGAGCGGCGGCTGTACGGCATCCAGTTCCACCCCGAGGTGGCGCACACCCCGCGCGGCCGCGACATCCTGCGCAACTTCGTGGTCGACATCGCGGGAGCCACCCAGTCGTGGACGCCGGCCGGTTTCGTGGAGACGACCGTCACGGACATCCGGCAGCGGGTTGGCACCGGCCGCGCCATCTGCGCGCTGTCGGGCGGGGTGGACTCGGCGGTGGCGGCGACCCTGGTGCATCGGGCCATCGGGGATGGGCTGACCTGCATCTACGTGGACCACGGGTTGATGCGCAAGCGAGAGTCGGAGCTCCTGCGCACGACCTTCGCAGAGCACCTGGGCATGCAGCTCGTGATGGTCGACGCCCGGGACCGATTCCTCCGACGCCTCGCGGGCGTGGAGGACCCGGAGGAGAAGCGCCGCATCATCGGCGACGAGTTCATCCGGGTCTTCGAGGAGGAGGCGGCCAGGCTCGGCCAGATTGACTTCCTGGTGCAGGGCACGCTGTATCCC
>DASSNI010000260.1:0-15994 GCA_035701385.1 Candidatus Limnocylindria bacterium
GAGGCACGCGCCAAGCAGAAGGAGATCGTCCTCGAAGGCAAGGACGAGGTGCTGCAGGCGCAGCGCGCCGCGGAGGAGGAGGCGCGCGAGAAGCGCTCCGACCTGCAGCGCCAGGAGCGCCTGCTCCTCGACCGATCGGAAAGCCTGGATCGGAAGGTCGACGCCCTGGAACGTCGCGAGGAGGCGTTCGAGGCGCGCGTGCAGGAGGTCGAGGCCCAGAAGGCGGCGCTCGCCGAGCTCCAGCAGCAGCAGGTCGCCGCCCTGGAGCGGGTGAGCGGCCTCACCGCCGGCGAGGCGCGGCAGTCACTCATCCAGATGATCGTCGATGACGCCCAGGCCGAGGCCCAGCAACGCGTCCGCGAGATCGAACGCCACGCCGCCGATGAGGGCGACGAGCGTGCGCGACGCATCCTGACCACCGTCATGCAGCGCATCGCCGCCGACCACACCTCCGAGGCCACCGTCACCGTGGTGCCGCTGCCATCGGAGGAGATGAAGGGCCGCATCATCGGCCGCGAGGGGCGCAACATCCGCGCCCTGGAGCAGGCCACCGGCGTGGACCTCATCATCGACGACACGCCCGAGGCGGTGGTGCTCTCCGGGTTCGACCCGGTGCGCCGGGAAGTGGCGCGCATGGCGCTCACCAAGCTGATCAGCGACGGCCGGATCCATCCGGGACGCATCGAGGAGACGGTGGCCAAGTGCCGCGCGGAGATCGAGGTCGTCATGCGCCAGGCCGGTGAGCAGGCCGCCTATGACGCCGGCGTGCCGGGGCTCCATCCCGAGCTCATCAAGCTCCTGGGCCGGCTGAAGTACCGCACCAGCTACGGCCAGAACGTGCTGAACCACGTGATCGAGACCGCCCGGCTGGCCGGCCTGCTGGCCGCGGAGATCGGTGCCAACGTCGCCGAGAGCAAGAAGGGCGGCCTGCTGCACGACATCGGCAAGGCGGTCGACCACGAGGTGGAGGGCCCGCATGCCCTGATCGGTGGCGACATCGCCAGCCGCTACGGCGTGAGCCCGGTCGTCTGCAACTCGATCGCCGCGCACCACCAGGAGGTCGAGCAGGAGTCGATCGAGGCGACGGTGGTCCAGATCGCCGATGCGATCAGCGCATCGCGGCCGGGCGCCCGCGGCGAGAGCCTGGACAACTACGTCAAGCGCCTGGACGACCTGCAGCAGATCGCGCTCGGCTTCCCGGGCGTCGAGCGCTGCTACGCCATCCAGGCGGGCCGCGAGATCCGGATCCTGGTCCGACCCGAGGAGATGGACGACCTGGCCAGCTCCCGCCTGGCGCGCGACGTGGTGAAGAAGATCGAGGAGCAGCTGCAGTACCCCGGCCAGATCAAGGTGACGGTCATCCGCGAGACGCGGGCCGTGGACTACGCCAGGTGATCGACCGCGCCGCGCAGCTGCGGTGCATGGTCATCGGCGACATCATCGGCAAGCCGGGACGCCTGGCCGTCGTCCATGAGCTGACGGGCCTGCGCCAGGAGCTGGACCTCGACGTGGTCATCGCCAACGGCGAGAACCTGGCCGCCGGCGCGGGCCTGACCCCCAGCCTGGCGGAGGAGCTGCTGGGTAACGGGGTGGACGTCATCACCAGCGGCAATCACATCTGGGACAAGCGCGAGGTGTACGACTACCTCGACTCCGACCGCCCGGTGCTGCGCCCCATGAACTACCCGGACGACGCTCCTGGACGCGGCTGGCTGGTGCACCGCCTGCCCGACGGCGACAGCGTCGCGGTGATGAACGCCATCGGACGGGTGTTCATGAACCAGCTCGACTCACCGTTCAGCGCCATGGACGCGCTGCTGGACGGCGCCGCCGAGCCGCTGCCTCCGATCCGCATCCTCGACTTCCATTGCGAGATCACCTCCGAGAAGAACGCCATGGGCTGGTACCTGGACGGTCGGGTCAGCGCCGTGGTGGGCACTCACACCCACGTCCCCACCGCCGATGCGCGGGTGCTGCCCGGCGGCACGGCCTACATCAGCGACATCGGCATGACCGGGCCGCGCGACTCGGTCATCGGCTTCAGCCTGGAGACCGTCCTGCCACGCTTCCTGCGACACCTGCCCACGCGCTTCCAGGTGGCCGATGGGCCGGTCAACCTCAACGCGGTGGTCATCACCATCGAGCGCGCGACCGGGCGGGCGACGGCCATCGAGCAGGTGCAGCGCCTGGTCGAGATCTGACCGCGGGCGATGAGCCAGCCGGCCGGGCGCGCCGAGCCACCTGCGCCGCCGATCGCCGCCATCGTGGGCGCCACCGCCGCCGGCAAGTCCGAGCTGGCCATGGCGCTGGCCTCCCGGCTGCCGATCGAGATCCTCGCCGCCGACTCGCGCCAGGTCTACCGCGGCATGGACATCGGCACCGCCAAGCCGACGGCCGCCGAGCGCGCCGCCGTCCCGCACCACCTGCTCGACATGGCCGATCCGGACGCGACCTTCACCCTGGCCGACTGGCTCGCCACGGCGCGGGAGCTGGTACCCGCCATCTGGTCACGCGGCCACCTTCCGCTGCTGGTCGGCGGCACAGGGCTCTACGTCAGCGCGCTGGTGGACGGCTACCGGCTGGCCGCTCAGCCACCCTCGCCCACGCTGCGGGCCGAGCTGGCGGCCGAGGTCGAGCAGGTCGGCATCGGGCCGCTGGCGGGGCGCCTGCGCGCCCTCGACCCGGCCACCGCGGCGCGCATCGACACCCACAACCCGCGGCGCGTGATGCGGGCGCTGGAGCGGGTGCTCGGCGCCGGTGGCAGCCTGGCAGCACCGGCCGCGGAGCCATGGCCGGGAAAGCTGGCGCTGATCGGCATCGACCGGCCGCGCGACGTGCTGGCGGCGCGCATCGCGGCGCGGGCGGAGGCCATGTTCGCCGGCGGCCTGCTCGACGAGGCGGCCCGACTGCGGGACGCCGGCCACGGGAAGGAGCTGCCGCCCCTCACCGGACACGGCTACCGTGAGGCATACCACGTGCTGGCGGGGGAGTGGACCGTCGAGCGCGCGGTGGCCGAGACGGCGCGCCGCTCACGCCAGTATGCGAAGCGCCAGCTCACCTGGTTCCGTCGCGATCGGCGGATCGCCTGGCTTCCGGCCGGTGACGGTCCAGCTGCCGCGCTGGCCGCGCCGGTGGCCGACCTGGTGCGGCGGCTGGTGGGGTAGGGACTAGGCGACCGGCAGGCCGATCGACTGCCGCCACGCGGACATCGACGCTGCCGTCGGCGAGGCCGGCTCGACGCTGACGACCGCCGCCGGCATCACGATCGTGGGCTCCGGCACCGGCTCAATCGCATCGGGGAGCGAGCCCGGCCGGCCGAGCAGGAAGCCCTGTCCGACGGACACGCCCAGCCGTTCGAGCTGCTCGAGCTGCTCGGGGTGCTCGATGCCCTCGGCCACCACCATCGCGCCCGTGCGGCCGGCCAGCGAGACCACGGACTCCACCACCGCGCTGGACGACGCGCTGGACGCGCTGCGCTGCACGAGGGTGAGGTCAACCTTGATGACGTCGAAGGACACCTCCGACAGCAGCCGCAGGCCGCTGTTGCCGGCGCCCACGTCATCGGCCGCCAGCCGGATGCCGACGCTGCGACAGGTGTCGAGCTTCAGCCGGACGCGCTCGAGATCGGTGATGGCCTGCTGCTCGGTCAGCTCCAGGACCAGCCGCTCCGGCGGGAAGCCGTGGCGCGCCAGGATGCTGAGCATGGCCGCCGTGCTGAACTCGGGCGCCTCGACCGTGGCCGGAGAGAGGTTGACGCTCAGGAACGCGCCGGCGGGCAGCGTGCCGGCGCCGGCCACGATGGTCTCCACGCACGTCAGGTCGAGCTCCACCAGGTGGCCGCTGGCCGCGGCGGCGCTGAACAGCGCGCCAGGGTTGTCGAACGGCGCCGGTGACACGGGGCGAATGAGGCCCTCCATGCCGAGAACCGCGCGGCTCTTCAGCTCGACGATCGGCTGGTAGACCGGGCGCAGCCAGCCGCGGGCGATGACCTCGGCCACCGCCATGCCGGCGCCACCGGGGTCCTCGACCGGTTGCTCGGCGGGGTCGAACACGTGCACGTCCGTCCTGCCGGCGCGCTTGGCGGCATACAGGGCGCTGTCGGCCTGCGAGTAGAGCTGCGCGCGGCTGCCCGCCAGCTCGGGGATGGCCGACACGCCGGCCGAGAAGGACAGGCTGCCCGGCGAGCCGTCACTGCGCAGGGCGGGCTGCAAGGCGCTGGCCAGCAGCCGGCGCGCCACGATCTTCGCGCCATCGGCATCGGTGTGCGGCAGCAGCAGCGCGAACTCGTCGCCGCCGACGCGGAATGGGCGGTCGACCCGCCGCAGAGCGGACGACACGATGCGGCCGAAGTGGGCCAGCGCGCGGTCGCCGGCGGCGTGTCCCTGCCCGTCGTTGATGGCCTTGAACTCGTCCAGGTCCAGGATGACCAGGGCCAGCGGCACGCCGTAGCGGTGCGCGGCCTCGACCTGCCGGTCCAGCTCCTCCTGGAAGGCACGGTGGTTGCCGAGGCCGGTCAGCGGGTCCTGCAGGGCATCGGCCAACGCGGCCTGGTAGGCCACCGTCAGGGTCTCCTGTGAGCGGGCGAGCGGCGACACGACGAGGTGGAAGAGCGCGAAGCCGACCAGGGTGACGGCCAGCAGCGCGCTGAGCAGGCCGCGCAGCGGCGCCTCGCGCACGACGCCGGACAGCATCTGGTCCACCAGGATCGCGGCCAGGGCGCTGGCTCCCAGCGCCACCGCAAGGCGCAGCGCCAGGCCCGCCCGCGATTCGTGGGCGGTGGGTGCAGCCCCAGTGCCGGCAGTCGTAGCCGCGTTCAACACCCTTCTCCGCAGGGCCCCCGCGTTGTGACGGCTAGGTATCGCACAGGGCAGGCGTGACCGTAACTAGCCGGAAAGTACCGAACCGCACCGCACGCCACGACACCCGGATCACGACCGTGGGACCGAGGTGGGGGATCGGCTAGGATTGAGCGAACAAATGTCCGATCGCTCCCGCATGGTCGATCTCACGGCACCCACCGAGCGTGCCTTCCTGATCGGCATCGACGACCCGGCCGATGGTCGCTGGCCCATCTCCCGCAGCCTCGCCGAGCTCGGCGCGCTGGCGGAGACGGCCGGTGCCACCGTGGTCGGCAGCGCCTTCCAGCGCCGCAGCCAGCCGGATCCGGTGTGGTACTTCGGCAAGGGCCGCGCCGCCGAGCTGGTCGACGAGAAGAACGCCAGCGGCTTCAACCTGCTGGTCGTCGACGACGAGCTGGCGCCGAACCAGCAGCGCAGCCTGGAGAAGCTGCTCGACTGCAAGGTCCTCGACCGGTCGGCGCTGATCATCGACATCTTCGCCCGCCACGCCCGCACCCGCGAGGGACGGCTGCAGGTCGAGCTGGCGGCGCTTGAGTACCACCTGCCGCGCCTGACACGCCTGTGGACGCACCTGTCGCGTACCGCCGGCGGCATCGGCACCCGGGGACCCGGCGAAAGCCAGCTGGAGACGGACCGCCGACTGATTCGCGACAAGATCCAGAAGGTGCGTCGCGAGCTGGACGCGGTGAAGCGGCACCGCGCCACCGCCGGCCGGCAGCGCGACCGCTCGGAGGTCGCCAGCGTGGCGCTGGTGGGCTACACCAACGCCGGCAAGAGCACGCTGCTGAACGCACTGGCCGGTGCGGACGTGTACGCGGCCGACATGCTGTTCGCCACGCTCGATCCCACCAGCCGGGCGGTTATCCTGCCCGGCGGCCAGCGTGTCGTCATCAGCGACACGGTCGGCTTCATCAACAAGCTGCCGCACGACCTGGTCGAGGCGTTCAGGGCCACCCTGGAAGAGGTGATCCGCGCCGACGTGCTGATCGAGGTGGTGGACGCCTCCGATCAGAACTTCATCGGCCAGCAGGCGGCCGTGCAGGCGGTCCTTGACGAGCTTGGAGCGGGCGACAAGCCGCGCATCACGGTCTTCAACAAGATCGACCTGCTGGATGCCGACCTGCGGTCGGGGCCGATGCCCGACGATCCGATGACGGCGTTCATCAGCGCGCGGACCGGTGAAGGGCTGGAGCGGCTGCTGGTCCAGGTGGCCGATACCTTGCGCAGCCAGATGGAGCGCGTCGACAACGTGGTCCCGTACGCGCGTGGTGAGTTGGTCGCCCGTGCGCGCGCATCAGGCGAGGTGGATGAGGCCTACACCGATGCCGGCATCCGCCTGTCCGGGCACCTGCCGGCGGCCATGGCGGCCGAGGTGCGCAACGCCGAGGCGGCCGCGGACAGCCCGCACGGCCGCGGAGCCAGGCGCTAGGAGCGCGTAGGGGGCGGTCAGGAACGGCTGGCGGCGGGCGCGGCTGCCGGTGCCGAGGTCGGCCCCACAGCCATGCTCACGCGCCGGCCAAGGCGCTCGCGGAGCTTCAGGCCGGCCAGCAGGTACAGCGCGCTGCCGATCATCATCAGCCCGTAGCCACCGGCCATCTGGGCGACTTCGGCGGCATTGGTGATGCCGATGACGACCAGGACGGCGCCGGCGAACACACCGGCCCAGCCGAATCCCCAGAACGCGGGATGCGTCTTGTTCATGCAGGCAGCGTACGGACGGACGCGCGCCGCATCGATCCGCCAAGGGTCCCGGATCGGCGCCCCAGAGGTCCCGGTTGCCGGCTCCGACACCTCGGAACGGCTCGTGGCGTCTCGCCTGCCTCTGTACTTCCCCAAAGATATGTTATGTGACGTTATGGCGGAGTCACCGCGTCGGCAGCGGCTCCCCGACATGGTAGACAGGCACGGCGCTGTCCCCCTCGGTGGCGGCGCACACCGGGCCCGCCAGCGCGGAGCCGATGTGGACCACGCCCAGGGCGCTACGGCCGGCGTCAGCCTGCACCTGCCCGATGATGCTGATCCAGTCCGGTGGCGGCTCACCGGCCGCGACGTCCAGCGTCGCGGCCACGCGCCGCACCTGCTGCCAGGTGTGTGGTGACTCCACTGCAACCATGGCGAAGCCGACAAACGCATCCGCCTGGTTGGCGAAGCTGAGCCGATAGGTGCCAGCCGCGGCATCGTTGTCAGCCTCGGCGAGGCAGCTGGCGCCATCCCATGAGGCGCGGATCTCGCCGGCCAGTGCGAACGGCTCTGCCCGGGGCGCCCCGCGCGCCAGTGCCTCCAGGAAGGCCTGCGTGGCCCCCGCGGGCTGCGTCCCCGTGCTCACGCGGGCGGTGGCGCCCGCCTCGGCACGCTCGATGTGCCCCGCCCCCGGTCCTTCGAGCGTGACCGCCAGCGTGACGTCCTCCCACGTCACCAGGTTCGGATCCAGCAGGGCCAGCGCCGCCAGCTCGTCCCACAGGAAGGTGCCGCCCTGCCACAGGTATGGGTTCAGGGCCAGCAGCTCGAAGGCCACGTTCGCGGCCGCGGACGCATTGCTCGCGTCCAGCGCCCCGTAGATCTCCGCGCTGAGCGGCACCTGGTCCGTCGCGTCGAGCGCCACGAGGCGGACGGGCATGCCCAGCGACAGAACCTGCGCCACCGCGCCCGGATCCGCCGCAAAGTTCCATTCGGTGGACGGCTCGACGGGAGACATCGCCTCCGACAGCACGTTGCCGGGCGCATTCAGCGTTCCTCCCATGGCGTGCACGGCGGCGACCAGCTCGATGAGCTCCGGACGCGCCGCGAACAGGTCCTGCCGGCGTCGACGTCTGGCAGGCTGAGGCCATAGCCGCCGTCAGCGGCCGCCCGCCATTCCTCCGGGAACGCCCGCCCACCGTCGCCGGGCTGCTCTCGGCCGCAGCCCACCGGGATGTCTCCCCTGCCCAGCTCGTGGAGCAGGCCCCGCAGCACCCGTACGCCGCCGGCGCAGTGCGCCAGGCCGGTGGCCGCGACCGTCACCGCCCGGACATCCACGTCTTCACTGGAGAGCAGGACGGCCAGCGCCAGGATGTCGTCGGCGCCCATGTCGGTGTCGATGACGATGACGCCCGATCCCCCGACCGGCGAAGGGGTCGGCGACGAGGACTGACCGCTGGTGCCGGCGCACGCCGCCAGGACCGCAGTAACGGCCAGGATGCCCGCCAGGCACGCCGTGGGACGCGGACGGCGCCTCATGCGCACAGTTGAACTCGCTCGTTCCAGATGCGGAAGGGCCGAATGCACCGACGCCGGCAGGCCGAGGCGCCCGATTGCCTGGGTGGTCGAGACCGCCGGCTGGCACACTGGTGGCGTGATGGGCGCGTCAGGCCGGCTGGATGAACGCACGGTCCTGCGCCTCGGGATCGGACTGGCCGCCGGATTCATGCTGGCGGCGCTGGTGGCCTTTGCCACACCCGCGGTGTCGCAGGGACACTGGGCCGGCATCCACCTGAGCCTGGCGGGCGCGGCCCTCGTGGCGGTTGGCGCATTCCTGCCGCACTTTCGTGTCACCCTCGCCGGCACCCGGCCGGAGCCGGCGCCGCTCCGCCTGGCCGGCATCCTTTCGCTGGCCGCCGGAGCGGCGCTCGTCGTGAGCGGCGTGCTGGCGTCGCTCGTCGCGCTCACGGTGGCCGGCGCGCTCGCGATCTGGATCGGCCTGGCCATCACCGCCTGGACCGCCTTCCGCCCGGGTCATGCGCCCCTTGCACGACGGCATCCGATCGTCAGCCTCGCATACGGCGCGGCCCTGCTCGAGGTGGCGGCCGGCATCAGCCTGCCCATCCTGCTCGTTCTCGGCTGGGATCCGGTCGTGGCCGACTGGACGCGGTTCAAAGTCACCCACGCCTGGCTCAACCTGTTCGGGTTCGTGTCGCTGACGATCGTCGCGACCCTGGTCTACCTCTATCCCACCATCCTCGGCGCCCGGATCGTCATGCGCCCGAGCCTGCCGGTGCTCGTCGTCGGCAGCGTGGCAGGTCCGCCGCTCGTGGCACTCGGCGCCGCACTGCGGGCCGATGCACTTGCCGTGGTCGGCGGTCTCGTCGCGTTGGCCGGCGCGCTGGCGCTCGTCGTGTACGCGAGCGATACGTGGCGCCGCCGCGGCAGGTGGACAACCGATGCGGACTGGCACCGTGCCGCCATCTTCCCTGCGTCAGCGGCGATGGGCTGGTACCTGCTCGCGATCACCGCCACCGTGGGCGGCCTCATCGCCGACGGTGTCGCGCCGGTGGGCTGGCGTCTCGGTGCAGTTGCGCTCCCTCTCGTGGCTGGCTGGGTACTGCAGGTCCTCGTAGGCGCCTGGACCCACCTGCTGCCGGCGGTGGCGGTGAGCGATCCGGCGCGGCGCGCGGGGATGCGAGCGATGCTCGGACGCGCGTCGCTCCCCCGCCTGGCCGCGTGGAACGGCGGCGTGCTGCTCGCCTGGCTCGGGCTGCAGAGCGGGATCCTGCCGCTCACCCTTGCCGGCGTGGCTGCGTTCTCGGTGGCCGTGGTGGCATCGGTCGCACTGCTCGCGCGCGCCTTGCTCAGCCGGCCTACTGCGCCAGCCGGCTGAGGGCGCGGCGGCGCCAGGCCTCGGTCTGCCGCACCTGGTTGAAGGTGAAGACGTGCAGCCCTCGTACCCCGGCCTCCGGATCCGCCAGGGTCGGCGCCAGGCCGGCGAGCAGCCCATCGGGCCGATACCCTCCGGGGCGCAGCAGCCGGGTGACCAGGCTGCCCTGCTTGGCGACGAAGCGGGCGGCATCGGCCACCCCGATGCGCGTGCTGATGCGCAGCAGCCGCGTGGCCTCGACGTCGCCGGGAATCCCGATATCGACCGGCAGCGTGATGCCGGCATCCCGGATCCGTCGGACCCAGGCAGCCAGCGCACCGGCGTCGAAGCACAGCTGGGTGGTCATGTACTGGGCGTACGGCGCCTTCGAGGCCAGCGCCGCCGCCAGGGATTCATCGGAAATGTGCGGGTGGCCCTGCGGGTAGGCGGTGATGCCGATCTCGCGCAGGTGGTGGCCGGCCTCGGCCATGTCCTGCAGCAATGCCAGCGCATCCGGGTACGTGCCGGGCTCGCGCTCATCGCCACCAACCACGAACGCTCGGTCCAGGCCGCTGTCTCGCATGCGGGCCAGCAGCGCCCGCCGATGCGGCCGGTCGCGCACCATCCGCGCGGCCAGGTGGATCACCACCTCGAAGCCGCGGCCGCGCAGGCGCTCCCCCACCTCCAGGCTGGCTTCCAGCCCCTTGCCCGGCGAGGCGGTCAGCGCCAGCGTCACACCTCCCGGCAGCGCGTCGAGCTGCTCGTCCAGGCCGCGCAGCGGCAGCACCTCCAGCTTGGGCGCGGCCAGTAGGCGTGCCAGCGCCTCGCGCTCGGCCGGCTCGAGCCGCCGCCGGCCCACGCTACGAGACCGGGATGCGCTTCTCCGGGTCGACGAACGGCATCGGCACCACGGTCGCGCTCCGGCCGCCCCACTCCGTCTCGACGTGGAGCTGCGTGCCCTCGGCGGCAAGCTCGACCGGCACCCAGCAGTAGCCGATGTTGCGCTCGAGGCGCGGCGAGTAGATGGCCGATGTCACCTTGCCGATGCGCTCCGCGTCGCCCGGCGCGCGGTAGGGCGGCCATTTCTCGAAGTTCAGCGCCGGGAAGGGCTCGCCGTCGAGCTCCACGCCCACGATCCGCCGCGCCACGCCTGCCTCCCGGATGCGGCGCAGCGCCGGCAGCGACAGGCACGCCGCATCGTCCAGGCCCCATGCCACCAGCCGCTCGAGGCCCATCTCCAGCGGGTTGTTCTCGTAGGTCATGTCGGCGCCCCAGTTGAAGATCGCACCCTCGATGCGGCGGATGTCCGACGGGCCGGTGGGGCGCACGTTGTAGGGGCGCCCGGCGTCCATGACTGCGTCCCACAGCTCAGCGCCGCGCGACGAGTCGAGCAGGTAGATCTCGTAGCCGACCTCGGAGGTCCAGCCGGTGCGGGTGATGACCACCGGGATGCCGCGCACCTCGGCCCGGCGCCACCAGTAGTACTTGAGATCGAGGATCCCCTCCCCCACCAGGTCGCGCATCAGGTCCCGCGACTTCGGACCCTGGATCTGCATCGGCGCCACGTCTGCCTCGCGGATGGTGACGTCCAGGTCCCGGTAGGCGTGGCGCAGCCCGCGCGCGAACAGCAGCGCGTCGGATGAGGCGAGGGCGAACCAGAACGTGTTCTCGTCCATGCGGGTCATGACCGGGTCGTTGATGATCCCGCCGTCCCCGTCGCAGATCAGCACGTACTTCGCCTGCCCCACGGCGCACTTCGACAGGTCCCGCGGGGTCAGCAGCTGCGCGAAGCGCGCGCCGTCAGGGCCGGAGATCTCCAGGCAGCGCTCGACCGACACGTCCCACACGGTGACGTCGTTGAGCAGCGCCTCGAACTCGGTCTCGAACGAGTCGAAGCGGATCGGGAAGAGCATGTGGTTGTAGACCGTGAAGCCCTGCGGACCGTGGCGCTGGGTCGCCTCGTAGTACGGGCTGCGGCGCAGGCGTGCGCCGCGCTGCACGAGCGCCATGTCGAAGCCGGTCTCGGCGGCTCGCTGGGTGACGGCCATTGGCGTCCTTTCGTCGTCGGCTGGCGGGTTGTCGAACCGCTACACAGTAGCGGCCCGCGAGCCGCGTCGAGTGGCTTCAGCGGTCGCGCTGCACGCCCAAGGTGACGGCGGCGGCGACGACGGCAACGGCCAGCGCGAATGCCTCGGCGCCGTTCAGCGCCGGTCCGCCGGCGAACGCCGCCGTGGCCTGGCCGGGGATCGCCCCCAGCACCACCGGCACCACGATCCAGCCCAGCACCAGCGCCGTCGGTGCCAGGGCGCCCGGCAGCGACAGCGAGCGCGTCAGGACGGCGGTCAGCAGCCCCAGGAACGCCGACAGCAGCAGCACCAGCACCACCGCCGGCTGGTCCCGTGCCCCGGAGGCCTCGACCAGCCGCACCAGGCCCTGCTCCAGCAGCGCCACGGCGACCGCCAGGATGATGGCCAGGAACACGGTGCGGGCGGGATTCATCGGCTTACAGGTCCGTGGCCATCGATCGTGGAGCCGACACCACGCCCGCTTCCAGCGCCGTCCCGAGGTCCTGCGCGATGCGGTAGGACTTGCCGGCGCCCATCACCAGCACGGCGTCGCCGGGAGCCAGGTGCTCGGCCACATACGCCGCCGTGGCGGCTGCGTCCCCCACTGCGATCGCCGGAACGGCCGAGACGCGCTCCACGGCATCGGCCAGCGCCGCGGCGGAGGTGGCGCGCAGCGCCTCGTCGGTGTCGCGGGAGGCGAAGATGTCGCAGATCACCACCTCATCGGCCTCCCGAAATGCCTCGGCGAACTCGTCGAACAGGAGCGCCGTGCGCGAGTACATGTGTGGCTCGAAGACCGCCCACAGCCGTCGCTCCCCCACCTTCTGCCGCATGGCGGCCAGCGTCGCGCGGATCTCGGTCGGATGGTGGCCGTAGTCGTCGTAGACCAGCACGCCGGCAGTATCCGCGATCAGCTCCAGGCGTCGCCCAGCTCCCGCGAACGTCCGCAGCCCATCAGCCAGCGCGTCCAGCGGCGCGCCCAGCTCATGCGCCAGCACCAGCGCGGCAGTGGCGTTCAGTACGTTGTGCTGCCCGGCCAGCGTCATTTCGAACGGGTGTTCGAACAGGCGGAAGCGCGTTCCCCCGGCGTGATAGCCAACGTCTTGAGCCTGCACATCGCCTCCCGGCCCGTACGTGAGCACGCGACCCTCCCAGCCTGAAAGTCGCGCGAGCAGGTCACGGGAGCCACCGTCGGCGGCCGTGGTCAGCAGCAGCCGGCCACCCAGCGCCGGGTGCGGCCGCATGCCGCGCACGAAGCGCTCCATCGAGGCGAGCACGGCCTCCCGATCGGCGAAGTAGTCGGGATGGTCCATCTCGACGTTGGTGACGATGGCCCCGGCCGGGTGGTAGTTCAGGAAGTTGTCGCCGAACTCATCGGCCTCCACCACGAAAGGTGCGCCCGTGCCGGGCCGCACGGTCGCCCCCCACTCGGCCATGAAGGCCCCGACCTCGACCGTCGGGTCCATGCCGGCCGCGATGAGCAGGTGGCCCAGCAAGGCGGTGGTGGTCGACTTGCCGTGCGTGCCGCTGACCGCCAGGCCGATGCGGCCCTCGGCCGCCATCAGCTCCCCCAGGACGTGCTGCCAGGTCACGACCGGCAGCCCCTGCCCTTGCGCAGCGACCAGCTCCGGCAGGTCGGGCACGACCCGCAGCGCGGGGCTGATGACCACCCGTTCCACGCCGGCCAGATGCGCCGGGTCGTGTCCGAGCTGGATGCGGATGCCCGCGGCCTCGATCGGCGGCGTGTAGGGCGACGGCGTGTCGGCGTCGCAGCCATCGACCGCCATCCCGGCGTGATGCATCAGCAGCGCGACCCCGGCAGCCCCGGATCCGGCGATGCCGATGACATGGGCTCGCTCGCCGGCCCGCACCACCTCGGCGACGCCTCAGTGGATGGGCGAGGCGGCCATCACCTCGGCCAGCCCCAGCTCCAGCGCATCCAGCGCGGCCGCCGCCCTGTTGCCGTCGCGATCGTGTGCGTACAGTCGGTGCTCGGCGCGCGACGGGTGGCCGCGCAGCGCCACGCCGATCCAGTGCGTCCCGACCGGCTTCGCCTCGCTGCCGCCCTCAGGACCGGCCACACCCGTGACCGCGATGCCGAGCTCGGTGCCGAAGCGGTTCCGGGCGCCCTCGGCCATGGCCATCGCCACCTCGGCGGACACCGCGCCGTGCTCCTCCAGCATGCTCGCCGGCACCGACAGCTCCACCTCCTTGGCGCGGTTCGAGTAGCTGATCACGCCGCCCGGGTAGTAGTCCGACGAGCCGGGGATGGTGGTGATCGAATGGCCGATCAGGCCACCGGTCGACGACTCGGCGGTGGCCACGTGCCAGCCTTCGGCACGCAGCGCCTCTCCCAGCCGCCGCGCGGCCTCGGACAGCTCGGCCTCCGACGGCCCGCCGCTCACCGATAGTTCTCGAACTGCAGCGCGACGGCGTAGTCCAGGCCGCGCAGGTGCTGAATCACGGCCTGCAGCTCGTCCTTGCTCTTGCCACTGACGCGCACCGCTTCGCCCTGGATGACCGGTTTCACCTTGGGGAAGCGCTCGCGGACCATCTTCGCGATCTCCTTGGCCTGGTCGCTTGTCAGGCCGCGTCTGAGGCCGATGTGCTGACGCACGGTCCCGCCGCCCGCCGGCTCGACCTTGCCCCAGTCGAAGATCTTCAGCGACAGCCCGCGGCGAACGGCCTTCGACTGCAGCAGGTCCTTCACCGCGGCGGCGCGGTACTCGTCATCGGCCTGCAGCGTGATCTCGGCCTTGCCGAGCTCCAGCGACACCTTCGCGCCCTTGAAGTCGTAGCGCGTGGCCACCTCGCGGCGAACCTGATCCAGGGCATTCACCAGCTCCTGCTGGTCGAAGTCGCTGACCACGTCGAAGGAGGAATCGGCCATGTGCGCTGCTCCGTTGTTGGTGTGCCCCTATCTTGCCCGTCAGCGTCGCGTGATGCGCCACTCTGCCACCGCCCCCGAGCCGCCCATGGGACCGAGGTCGATGCCGTTGATGACGAGGTGCACGGCGCCCGCGTTGCCCACGCGGATGCGCAGCTCGCGCCTGGCGTCCAGCTCGATCCGGGTGCCGGCGTTCGCGTTTCGGCCGGAGACACGTGGCTTCGGCTGGCCGTCCTCGTCGATCTCCAGGTACGAGGTGCCGCCGCGCACCCGCAACACGCCCTGCAGGCCGCCAGGCGGCTCCACCGTCACGGTGCGCGTGGCGGGGCTTCCCCCGCTCTCGATCTCGAAGGTGAGGCGCCACGTGCCGGGGGACAGCCCGATGCGACCTGCGTATGCGCCGTTGGCATCGGCCGTCAGCGTGACCGGATCGGGGGGATCCGGCGTCGAGCCGGGCACGCGCACGTCGTCGCCGGCCAGGGACGTGATGCGAATGGTGACCGGCGCCCTATCGACCAGGCTGGCGGAGACCGTCACCCTGCCGCCGACCGGTGCCGTCCCCTCCAGCCGCAGGTTGCCATCGACGGTCGCACCCTCACCCGGCGAGATGATGGCGAACGGCGCCACGCCGGGGCTGCCGGACGCATGGGGTCCGCCGACCACGATGGTGCGATGCACCGCCTGGCTGTCCCGACCGGTCAGCGGATCGTTGGCCACCAGGGTGATCACGTTCGACCCGGGCACCAGCGCCACGTTGATCGTGAAGTTGCCGCTCGCATCGGCCGTGACGGTCGGATTCTCGCGCAGGCCGTCCACCGTGACGCGCGAATTCGGCTCGGTGACGCCCACGATGCGGTACTCCGTGCCGGCGTAGCCCGCGATGTCGCCTGCCGGGTCGGTGATCACCAGGTCCGGCGTGCGGGCGAAGGTCACGAACTCCTGGACGAGGTAGATGATGAAGGCGGCCACGCCTACCGTCAGCACGGCCGCCAGGATCGCGCCGGGAGTCACCACGAACGTCCGCCGCCGGCGCGTGGCGATCGGCCGCGGGGGTGCGGGCAGGGTGGCGCGCTCGGACGGCTGCGTGCTCTCCAGCCGATACAGGTCGATGAGGTAGTCGACGTCCAGGCCCAGATACGAGCCGTAGTTGCGCAGGAAGCCCTTGGTGTAGACCGCACCCGGCAGCTCGGCGTAGTCGCCGGTCTCCAGGGCCGTCAGGTAGCGCGCCCTGATCTTCGTGTCGCGCTCCACCCTGGCCAGGTCCACCCCCTTGGCCTCCCGGGCGGTGCGCAGCACTTCACCGAGCTTGTGCAGCTCCTGGTCCGTCACCCATCGTCCTCGTCGGGGCCGATGTCTCCGCCCCACCCATCGCTGGTTACGAGCACCTCGCGGAAGCGGCTGCCGTCGGCAGGCCCGACGATGCCGCGGTCCTCCATCTGGTCGATGATCCGCGCCGCTCGGGCGTAGCCGACCCGCAGCCGGCGCTGGAGGAGCGACGCGCTGGCCTTGTCCGAGCGGCGCACGATGTCGATCGCCTGGCGGAGCAGCGGGTCGGCGTCGCCCTCCTCCTCGCCGTCTCCCCCACCCCGGCTGTCGCGCCGGGCGGCGGTGATCTCGGTCCGGTAGCGCGGCG
>DASSNI010000261.1:0-4730 GCA_035701385.1 Candidatus Limnocylindria bacterium
CATCGGATGCGGATGCGCTGGCCGGCTTCCTGTCGGACCGCCGCGGTTCACGGGTGAACGTTCATCTGGCCGAGCGGGGAGAGAAGCGGCGGCTGGTCGCCCTGGCGACGCAGAACGCCATCGAAGCGCTCGCCAAGGAGCGGGCCGAGTGGCTGGCCGACGAAGGCAAGCGCGACGAGGCGCTTGGCGAGCTGGCCGACGCGCTGTCGCTGTCGCGGCCGCCGGAGCGGATCGAGTGCTACGACATGAGCAACATCCAGGGCACCTCCGCGGTGGGATCGATGATCGTCTTCGTCAACGGCAAGCCGGAGCCACGAGAGTACCGCCGCTTCCGGATCCGCTCCGGCGAGACGCCGGACGACTTCCGCATGATGGCGGAGGTGCTGCGACGCCGATTCGGGCGCGCGGCGCGCCTGCGGCGTGATACCGGCGCCCTGTCGCTCGCCGCGGTGGGTGCCGATGAGGCGCCCGAGGGCGACGGCGAGCCGGACGAGCCGCTGGACCTGGAGCCGGGGAGTGGGCCCGTGGAGTCGAGTGGCGACGGTCGCGGCGGCGACCGCGACCGGCGGCACCGCGAGCGGCGGGACACCGGCTGGGCGCTGCCGGACCTGGTGATCGTGGACGGCGGCAAGGGGCAGCTGTCGGCGGCGGTGGGCGTGATGGAGGAGCTGGGCCTGACGGACGTGCCGCTTTCCGGGTTGGCGAAGCGCTTCGAGGAGCTGTACGTGCCGCGTCGCTCGGCGCCGATCATCCTTCCCCAGCGCTCGCCGGGCCTCTACCTCGTCCAGCGGATCCGGGACGAGGCACACCGCTTCGCGATCACGTACCACCGCGAGGTGCGCGGCAAGCGCGCGCTGTCCAGCGTGTTCGACGAGGTACCGGGCATCGGGCCGGCGCGCAAGAAGGCCCTGCTGAAGCGCTTCGGGTCCGTGCGGCGCATCCGCGAGGCTTCGGTGGACGAGGTCGCGGCCACGCCGGGCGTGGGTCGTGTGGCGGCGGAGCGCCTCAAGCAGCACCTGGCACGCGAGGGGATGCTGGCCTAACCCGCCCGAACGCACGACGGGCGCACCACGGCCCGTTCTTGCGAGGCCCGCGCGGGCGCACCTATAATTCCGCGGCCCGCCGCCACGAGCGGCGTGTTTCGTGTCCGCGGCAGTCACGCGCCACGCCCCAGACCGCGGACAGCACCGCCCGACTGAAAGGGACCATCAGGCCGCAATGAGCTGGCGACGCCTCGCCCCCTGGGTGATCCTGGTCACCCTGCTGCTGGCGCTCTACATCGACCTTCCGCGCGAATGGCTGCCCAGCGGCTTCCCGGGGTCGAGCATCCGGACTGTCCTGGGCCTGGACCTGCAGGGCGGCGTGCGGGTCACGCTGGCGGTCGAGCCGCTGCCCGGCCAGACGGTCACCGACGACCAGGTCGAGACGGCGCGCAGCATCATCGAGCGGCGGGTGAGCGGCATCGGCGTCAGTGAGCCGCAGGTGCGCAGCGAGCAGAGCAATGACGGTCGGCGTCGGATCGTGGTCGAGGTGCCGGGCGTGCAGAACGAGCAGCAGGTGCGCGAGCTGGTGGGCAGCACCGGACAGCTGCAGTTCATCGACCCCCAGGGGCAGGCGCTGAGCGAGGGCCAGGACATCTCCGATCTGCTGGCCGCCGGCACGGTGCGCGAGCTCTTCAACGGCGGCGAGATCGACCCCGCCAGCGTGGCGCCGACGACCGATCGCGGCCTGCTGGCGGTGGCGTTCAACCTGCGCAGCAACGGGTCGAGCATCTGGTGCGACTACACGTCCGCGCACAACGTCAACGTGGCCTCCGGTCCCGACGCCACCGGCCCGATCGCGCTCGACGGCGAGATCATCACCGTGCCGGACGTGAACTCGGCGATCTGCGGCGGCACGACGGTGATCACGGTCGGCACCGGCCCAACCGCCGAGGAGGAGCGCACCAACCTCTACAACACGCTGCGCTTCGGCGCACTGCCGGTCTCGCTTGAGGAGCAGGGCTTCGATCGCGTGGAGCCCACGCTGGGCGCCAACTTCCTGGCGCAGGCGCTCGTCGCCGGCGGCATCGGCCTGCTGCTGGTGCTGATCTTCATGATCGCCTTCTACCGGCTGCCGGGCGTGGTGGCGGCCGTGGCGCTCGTCTTCTACACCCTGGTGAGCTACGCGATCTTCCGGCTCATCGGCGTCACCCTCACGCTGGCCGGCGTGGCGGCCTTCATCCTGTCCATCGGCATGGCGGTGGACGCCAACATCCTCATCTTCGAGCGGATGAAGGAGGAGATCCGCGCCGGGAAGACGCTGGTGCCCGCCATCCACGCCGGGTTCAACCGCGCGTGGTCGAGCATCCTCGACTCGAACGTCTCGTCGCTGCTGGTCGCCAGCTGGCTGTACTGGCAGGGAACCACCATCGTGCGTGGCTTCGCCCTGGTGCTGATCATTGGCGTGCTGGTCTCGATGTTCAGCGCCGTCACGCTGACCCGCACGCTGCTCAACTACGTGGTCCGCACGGAATGGGGCCGGCGGATCGAGCTCTACCACGTGGAGCGCTAGCCGATGTTCGACATCGTCGGCAAGCGCCGCTGGTACTTCGCCTTCAGCGCGCTGATCACCATCCCAGGCCTGATCTTCATCTTCCTGGGCGGCCTGAAGCCGTCCGTGGACTTCACGGGCGGCACGGTGTGGCAGGTGCGCTATGCCGACGACCCGTCTCCCGAGGAGGTCCGCGACGCGCTCGTGGAGCTCGGCCACCCCGAGGCGGTGGTCCGGCGGCTGAGCGACGGCTTCCTGGAGATCCGGACGGCGGCCGTCGGCCTGCTGCCGCCGCAGACGCCGATTCCCAGCTTCTCCTTCGCCCCGTCGCCGAGTGGCGCATCGGCCAGCGCCAGCCCAACGCCGAACGACACGCCGGCGCCGAGCGGAGGGTCCGCCACGGCATCGGCTTCGCCATCACCCTCGCCCACGCCCGTGCCGTCGGCGGCCGCAACCCTTGCGCCGATACCCGACAACACGCCGTTCGCGCGCATCGAGAACGCGCTGGAGGACCAGTTCGGTGAGCCGCAGGGTGGCCGGCCACGCAGCGTGACGACCATTGGCGCGCTCATCGGGGCGGAGCTGATTCGCTCGTCGCTGATCCTGATCATCGTCGGCGAGATCGTCATCATGGCCTACCTGGCCATCCGCTTCGGCATCCGCTTCGGCGTGGCCGCGATCATCGCCCTGCTGCACGACGTGGTGGTTGTCATCGGCATCTTCGCCATCCTCGGCTACTTCTTCGGCCTGGAGTTCGATGCCCTGTTCGTGACCGCGCTGCTGACCATCATCGGCTTCAGCGTCCACGACACCATCGTGGTGTTCGACCGGATCCGCGAGAACCGGATCCGGCACGCGGGGGAGCCCTTCGGCGCGATCGTCAACCACTCGATCCTGCAGACCATCGGCCGCTCGATCAACACCAGCCTGACGGTGGCCGTGACGCTCAGCGCCCTGCTGCTGCTGGGCCCGCTGAGCATTCGCACGTTCACGCTGGCGCTGCTCATCGGCGTGGTGAGCGGCACCTACTCGTCGATCTTCAACGCCAGCCAGCTGCTGGTCAGCTGGTACGAGTGGGACGCGAACCGCAAGGCCAATCCCTCGGGCTCGCGCACCGTCCGCCCGCTGAGCCGATAGCGCAGCCGATAACGCCGCGGTAAGGCGGCGGTAAGGCGCCCGCGGCTACCATTGCGCCGTGATCGAGCCGCGCCTGGAGTGGGTGCTCCCTGAGCCGCTGCTCGACCCTCCGTCGTTCACGGGCTTCGGCCGCCCGGTGGCCACGTTGCTTGCCCGGCGGGGCATCCGCGACGAGGCCGCGCTAGCCGCCTTCCTGGGTGACGGAGGGCTGGCACTGCACGACATCTCCCTGATGGCCGATGCCGGCGTGGCACTCGACCGCCTGGAGCGTGCCCTGGACGTCGGCGAGCGGATCGCCATCTGGGGCGACTACGACGCCGATGGCATGACCGCGGTGGTGGTGTGGTGCATGGCGCTGCGCGCGCTCGGGGCGGAGGCCGTGCGGCACGTGCCCTCGCGCCTGGCCGATGGCTACGGGCTGTCGGAAGGTGGCATTCGGCAGCTGGCCGCGGCCGGCGTGTCGCTGCTCGTCACGTGCGACTGCGGCGTGCTGAACGTCGCCGAGGTCGAGATCGCGCGTGGCCTTGGCATGGACGTCATCGTCACCGACCACCACCTGCCCGGCGGGGAGCTGCCGCGCGCGCTCGCGGTCGTCGACCCGCATCGACCTGATTGCGCCTATCCCGACCCCGACCTGACCGGGGCCGGGCTGGCCTACCGCATGGCCGTCGAGCTGCTGCGACGCCGTGGCAGGGAGGCAACCGACCTGGCCGCGGTGGCGGCCATCGGCACCATCGCCGACCTGGCGCCCATGACCGGCGAGAGCCGCAGCATCGTGCAGCGCGGGCTGGTCGAGCTGGCCGTCACCCAGCGCGCCGGCCTGCGCGCGCTCCTGGCGCGCTGCCGGGCGGAGGCGACGCCCACCGCGCGTGACCTTGCCTTCGGCATCGCGCCCCGCATCAACGCCGCTGGCCGCATCGCCGAATCGGAGCTGGCGATCTCCCTGCTGTTGGCCGAGGATCCGCAGGAGGCCGAGCGCTTGGCGGACGAGCTCGAAGGGGTGCATCGGCAGCGCCGCGACCTCACATCGGCGGCCGCCGAAGAGGCGCGAGCCATGGTCG
>DASSNI010000262.1:0-8954 GCA_035701385.1 Candidatus Limnocylindria bacterium
CGTTCGTCAACGGGCAGCCGGTGAACGAGGTGGCGCTGGGCCCCGGCGACCGGATTCGCATCGGCTCAACGGAGATCGAGTTCCAGGTGCGAGGGGGATGACCGGCGAGGTCCTGCGCATCCTGCTGCTGGTGCTTCAGCTCGCCTTCCTTGGCATCCTGTACCTGATCCTCATGGGCTTCGCGCGGTCGCTGCTGCGCGACCTCCGGAACGCCGAGCAGGCGCAGCAGGCCAGCCGGGCGGGGATCGGGCGGCTTGCCGTACTCGAATCGCCGGAGGACGAGCCGCCGATGGGCCAGCCGATCGCGCTGGGACCGATCAACTCCATCGGCCGCAACGTGAACAACACGATCTTCGTCGAGGACGACTTCGTCAGCGCCAACCACGCCATGCTCACCTTCCGTGGCCGGAGCTGGTTCATCGAGGACCAGGGGAGCACCACCGGCACGTACGTCAACGGCCACCGCATCGACCGGCCGGTGGCGCTCTCCTTCGGCGACGAGCTGACGATCGGCCGGGTGCGGTTCCGCCTTGAGCGCTGAGGCCGCCGCGGCACCCGGGCGACGCCGCTCGCCCAGGGTCGCGTGGCGCTGGCCGGAGCTGCGCATGCTCCTGCCGCTGCTGCTGCTGGTGCCGCTGGGCTTCGCGATCACCCACATGGCCACCTCGGGCACGGCCGATGTGGGACCCATGCAGATCGCGGCGGCGTACGTCGTCCTCATGCTGGCCGCCCATTTCGTGCTGGTGGCCACGGGCCAGCGCGGCGACCCGCTGCTGCTCCCGCTGGTGGCGACCATCGGTGGCATCGGCCTGGTCATGCTGAACCGGCTGTCGCCGGACGTCGGTGAGACCGCCGCCTTCGGCCTGAACCTGGATCTGGGCACCACCCAGGTCCTGTGGTTCGCCGTCGGGGTGGTGGCCATGCTGGCCGTGGCCATCGGCCTGCGGGACGACCGCATCCTGCGGCACTACAAGTACACGTGGGCCTTGGCCGGCATCGGCCTGCTGCTGTTCACCTTCCTGTTCGGCACCGAGGTGAACGGGGCGCGGCTGTGGATCTACCTGGGGCCCATCGGCTTCCAGCCCGGCGAGTTCATCAAGATCCTGCTGGTGGTGTTCATCGCCGGCTACCTGGCGGAGCACCGCACCCTGCTGCGCGACGCGGTCTGGCGCCTGGGGCCGGTGCGCATCCCGCCCCTGCCCTACCTGCTGCCGATGCTGGCGATCTTCGTCATCGTCATGCTGGTCGTGGTCTTCGGCAAGGACCTCGGCACCGCGCTCCTGTTCTTCGGCATCTTCCTGACCATGCTCTTCGTGGCCACCGGGCGGCGCAGCTACGTGCTCATCGGCCTCGTCCTGTTCCTGGCCGGCTCGTTCGTCGCTTCGCGGCTGTTCGACCACGTGGCGCGGCGCATCGACGCCTGGATCGATCCCTTCGCGGATCCCTCCGGGGCGGGCTACCAGACCGTGCAGTCGCTGTATGCCTTCGGCCGTGGCGGCCTGTTCGGCGAGGGACTGGGGCGCTCGTTGCTGCCGACGGCCGGTGGCCGCTTCTTCGGGGTCGAGACCGACTTCGTGTTCGCGGTAGTCGGCGAGGAGCTGGGGCTGGTGGGTGCCTTCGCGCTGCTGGGCCTGGCCCTGGCCCTCGTGTTCCGCGGACTGCGCGTGGCGGTTCTGGCCCGCGACGACTTCAGCGCCATGCTGGCGGGGGGGCTGACGACCAGCCTGGGCCTGCAGACCCTGATCATCGCCGCGGGGATCCTGAAGCTGATCCCGCTGACCGGCATCACCTTCCCGTTCGTCAGCTACGGCGGATCGAGCCTGCTGGCCAGCTTCATCATCATCGGCCTGCTGCTGGCCATCAGTCACCGCTCCGCCGTCGGGGCGGAGGCGGAGACGGCCGCGCCCGGGGAACCGGACGGGTGATCGCCACCAACGTCCGGCGGCTGTCCTTCTACCTGCTGCTGGCATTCGCCATCGTCTCCGGCGGGCTGTCGTGGTGGCAGGTCATCGACGCCCCCTCCCTCGACGCACGACAGGACAACCCCGAGGTCATCGCCGCGCGGCGGAGCATGCCGCGCGGATCGATCTTCGACGCCAACGGCCGGCTGCTGGCCTCCAGCCGAGTGTCGGACGGGCTGAGCCGTCGGACCTACGAGGATCAGGCCTTCACCCACCTGATCGGCTACTCGAGCCTGCGCTTCGGAACGAGCGGCCTGGAGCGTGCCTGGGACGACATCCTCACCGGTCGCACCGACCCGAACCCGCTGAACGACGTGGTCAACGACATCCTCGACCGCAAGCCGACGCCTCGCGACCTGACGCTCACCCTCGACGCGCGGCTGCAGGACTTCGCCGCCGCGCAGCTCGGCGGTGACGCCGGGGCGGTGGTGGCACTCGACCCACGGACCGGCGCCATCCTGGCCATTACCTCCACGCCCACCTTCGACGCCACTCCCATCTCCGGGGATCCGAACGAGGCTGGTGAGCCCATGGAGCGCATCCAGGACCAGCCGGGCAACCCGCTGGTGGACCGCACGCGGCAGGGCCACTACACCCCCGGCTCGATCATGAAGGTGCTCACCGCGGCCGCGGCACTGGACAGCGGCGCCATCACGCCGCGCACCACCTTCCGGGAGCAGCCGCGCCAGGAGACCGAGGGCTTCGTGGTCGAGGGCTTCCGCGTCCGGGAGCACGACCTGAGCCCGGTCACCCCCGCACTGTGGCCGCTGTCCGAGGCGCTCCAGGTGTCGAGCAACATCTTCTTCGCGCATGTCGGCCTGGAGGTCGGCGCTGATACCTATCTGGAGTACGCGAGGCGCTTCGGATTCTGCGCGCCGCTGGAGATCGGCCAGACGTCGCGCGTGCTCTCGGTGGCCGCCTCGTTCGTGACGGCTGAGCAGGACGGTGACTGTGCTCCGTTCTCGGATCGCGCGGAGCTGGCCCAGGCATCGTTCGGCCAGGGCCGGGTGGCGGTCACGCCCATGCAGATGGCCCTGCTGGCCGCCACGATCGCCAACGACGGCGTGCGTCCCGTGCCGTATGCCGTGCGTGACGTGCGCGACCATGCGGCGCGCCCCGGGTCCGGGCCGAGCGAGCGCGTCATCGAGACCTACTCCCCGGCCGGCGGGACGCGGGTCGTCAGCAGCCAGGTCGCCGGGCAGGTCCGCTCCGCCATGGTCGACGCCGTGCAGGGCCAGCTGGGCCGGCTGTACGCCGGCGCGGGTGCGGTGGCCAACTACGGGATCAGCGGGGTCATGACCGCCGGCAAGACCGGCACCGCCGAACTGGGGCCGAATACGCCGCCGCACTCCTGGTTCATCGGCTTCGCGCCCGCGCAGCCGAACGGGAACCCGGCCATCGCCATCGCCGTCATTGTCGAAAGCGGAGGCTCCGGATCGGGCCGCGCCGCACCGATCGGCGGCGCGGTGATGGCGGAGTGGCTTCGACTGCAGTCCGCCGCCGGGAATTGAACGCAAAGGGCATCTGAACCGCTCTGTAACGGCGTGGGGTATTGTGGGGTGGAGGGAATTCAGCCCGACCGAGACCTCCGCCCAGACGAGGAAGACTGATAGCCCATGGTGAAGAACGTCCAGGAGCCGGCGGAGCGCGTCGTTGCCAACGTCGAGCGCGTGATCATCGGCAAGCATGTCGAGGTCCGCATGGCCCTGGTGGCACTCCTGTGTGAGGGCCACATCCTGATCGAGGACGTGCCGGGCGTCGGAAAGACGATGCTGGCCAAGGCACTGTCGCGCAGCATCGGCTGCACCTTCCGCCGCATCCAGTTCACACCCGACCTGCTGCCGTCCGACGTGACTGGCCTCTCGATCTTCAACCAGAAGACCCAGGAGTTCGAGTTCCGGCCCGGCCCGATCATGGCCCAGGTCGTCCTGGCCGATGAGATCAACCGCGCCACGCCCAAGACGCAGTCCGCCCTGCTGGAATGCATGGAGGAGCGGCAGGCGACGATCGACGGCGTCACCCACCCGATGCCGTCGCCGTTCCTGGTGATCGCTACCCAGAACCCCATCGAGTACGAGGGCACCTTCGCCCTGCCGGAGGCGCAGCTCGATCGGTTCATGCTCCGCCTGCGGATGGGCTATCCCAAGGCGATGGAGGAGATTGTCATCCTGGACGAGCAGAAGCGCCTGCATCCCATCGACGACCTGCGCCAGGTGCTGGACCTCGAGGAGCTGCGCCAGATGCAGGCGGCCATCAAGGAGATCTACGTCGACCAGACGGTGGCCGACTACATCGTCCGCCTGGTGACCGCCACCCGCGACCACCCGGATGTCTACCTGGGCGCCTCGCCGCGCGGCTCCATCAACCTGTACCGCTCCGGGCAGGCGCTGGCCGCGCTGGAGGGCCGCGACTACGTCATCCCGGACGACATCAAGCAGCTGGCCGTGGCCGTGCTGGCCCACCGGCTGATCATCAAGAGCCAGGCCTCGCTGCGCGAGATCGACCCGGACGCCATCGTGCGCGAGATCCTTGGGCAGGTGCCCATCGGCGAATCGACCGGCGCCGCGGCGAGCTCCGTCTAGCCGATCCCAGCGAGGAAAGAGCCTGCCATGGGCAGCCTGGCGCGACAGCTGCGTTTTGTCTTCCTGGGGACCGTGCTGGTGGTGGCCGCCTTCAGCACGGGCATCGACTTCCTGTTCTTCCTGGTCTACCTGCTGGGTGGGCTGCTGCTCGCTTCCTGGTTCTACGCGCGGCGCGGTCTGCTGGGCCTGCGCGCCGGATACCACGTACTCAACCCGCGCGCCCAGGTGGGCGACGTGCTGCAGGCGGTGTACCGCATCGACAACCGCAGCTCATGGGGCAAGCCCTGGGTCGAGCTCTGGAACGACTCCACCCTGCCGGCCCCGTTGCCCGGGCGCGCGATCGGCGTGCAGGCACGCGGCAGCCGGCAGTGGTTGGCCAAGGTCACGCTGCTGCGCCGCGGCTCGTATCGGCTCGGCGCCCTGCGCGTGCGCACCGGCGATCCGTTCGGCCTGTTCACCAGTGAGATGGTCGTCGGTCAGCCGACCTGGGTGGTGGTCTTCCCCAAGGTAGAGGCGCTGCCGCACTGGCGCCTGCCGCCGTCACCGGTCGACGGCACCTCCCCCTCGCGCCACCGCTTCGAGGCCGCCAGCCCGCTGGTCAGCAGCGTGCGCCCCTACGTGCGCGGCGACGCCATCAACCGCATCCACTGGCTGACGAGCATCCGCCACGGGGAGCTCCACGTGAAGGAGTTCGACCTCGAGCAGACGGCCGACCTGTGGATGCTGCTCGACCTCGACCGCACGGCGCACGCCGGCACCGGCGACACCGCTTCGGTGGAGACGGCCGTCACGGCGGCCGCATCGATCGCGGTGCAGACCCTCGGCGAGAACCGGGCGGTGGGCCTCACCGTCTCGTCGCGCCGGCAGCACGTCCTGACCCCGGACCGCGGCACGCGGGTCGAGCAGAAGATCCTGCACCTGCTGGCCAACGTGCAGGCCGACGGCACCCGGCCCCTGGCCGAGGTGCTGGTCAGCAGCCTGCTGCCGCAGATGCGGCGCGGCATGACGCTGTGCATCATCACCGGCTCGACGGACCGGGAGTGGGTGCGTGCCCTGGCGTCGCTGCGCCGACGCGGCGTGGGCACGGTGGTCGTCCTGCTGGATCGCGCCAGCTTCGCGCGGAAGGACGAGGAGGACGGCACCGCCGAGCTGGCCGCCATACGCCACGCGCTGGCCGAGTACGACATCGGCTACCACCTCGTCTCGGCGGGGGACAACCTGCCGGAGGCCCTTGGCGGCAGGCTCGCCGGGCGCCGCAGAAGGGTTCGGGCGGCGACCCGGGAGGAGCTCAATGCCTGAGGCGCTGCGTCGCTACCTGCAGCCTCGCGAGGGCTGGCTGGCCGCCGGCCTGCTGCTGGTCATGCTGCTCACCGTCGTCTGGTCGGTGCAGGCGGCCCATTGGCTGGACGAGGCCGAGTTCCTGTTCCCCGTCGCCATCTACGCGCTGATCGCCGGCTCGCTGCTGGGGCTCTCCTCGCTGAGCGTGGTGGGGGTCATCCCCATCAGCGCCGCGCTCGGCGGGCTGATCGTGCTGTGGGCGGTCGGCGGCGAGTACTTCCCGGAGCTCAGCCAGGGCGGCCGCCTGGTGGCGCTGCGCACCGATGCCATCGACTGGATCCGCATCCTGTTCGACCAGGGCTATGCCCCGCAGCTGACCCCGTACGCCATCGGCATGGGCCTGGTGATGTGGGTCACG
Source organism: Candidatus Limnocylindria bacterium (assembly GCA_035701385.1). GTDB lineage: Bacteria > Chloroflexota > Limnocylindria > QHBO01 > QHBO01 > DASSCW01. The sequence continues at coordinate 6,240 of DASSNI010000262.1, forward strand.
GCCTTCATCGCGGCGTACACCCTGTACCGCCATCACCGCGTGCTCGACGCCATCCTGCTGGTCGGCGCGGCGCTGATCGCGAACATGTCCTCCACCCTGACGCCGCTGTTCGTCTACCTGGTGATGTTCATGCTGGCCGCGCTGGTGCTGTGGCTGCGGGCCGCGCTTATCGGCCGGGAAGAGGGCTGGCAGCGGCGGCGGGTGAACGAGAACTCCGAGGTGCCGGCCGCGATCATGCGCAGTGGCGCCGTGTTCATCGCCGGCAGCGTGGTCCTGGCCTGGGTGCTGACCAGCGTGGCGGTGGCTGCGCCGCTGACCGCGGTGTGGAACAACCTGGATACCGCATGGTCCGGCGTCCGCGACCAGCTCGACCTCGTCCTGGGCGGGCTGAACAGCGGCGACTCGCGCTTCCACGGCACGAACTTCGGCCCGGACTTCCGGATCTCCGGCCAGTGGACCAGCTCCGATGAGCCGGTGCTGACGGTGGCCGCCGACCGTGGCCTCTACCTGCGCGCGACGACCTACGACCGGTACACCGGCCACGGCTGGGTGCAGTCGCCCGGACGGCAGCGCGACGTGGCAAGCGAGCAGCTCCTCTTCCCCGACGGTACCCCCGAGGCGCCCACCGTGGACGCGTTCGACGTGCAGACCATCGAGATCGCCGTGCAGCGCACGAACGACCGGACGCTGTTCACGGCCGGCTATCCGCTGCGCGCCTACCTGCCGGTGCAGATCATCGAGAGCGGCAACCAGCCGTTCCTGGGCGCGATGAAGGCGACCAGCTCCATCCCCTCCGGCGGCAGCTACTCGGTGACGGTGGCCCTCAGCGAGGCGACCATCGCCCAGCTGCGCGGCGCGGGATCCGACTACCCGACTGCGGTCACGGCCATGTACCTGGGCACCGACGGCGTGACCCAGCGCACGCGCGAGCTGGCGGCGGAGCTCACGCAAGAGGCCGACACGCCGTACGACAAGGCGGCGGCCATTGCCCGCTACCTGCAGGGGGACAGCTTCGAGTACAACAGCACCGCGCCCATCTCCACCGACCCGAACCGTGACGCGGTCGACTTCTTCCTCTTCGACGAGGAGCACGGCCACGTCGGCTTCTGCGAGCACTACGCCAGCGCCATGGTCGCCATGGCCCGCTCGCTCGGCATTCCGGCGCGCCTGGCCGCCGGCTTCGCCCCGGGCGATCGCGTCAGCAATCCTGCGCCGGTCGCCTCGGCGGGGGCATCGGGCAGCATCTGGCAGGTCCGCGAGAAGAACGCCCACGCCTGGGCTGAGCTCTACTTCCCGGGCTTCGGCTGGCAGGTGTTCGAGGCCACCAAGACCATTGCGCCGATCGTGCGGCTGCCGGGCACCACCCCGCCGCCGGCAGGCAGTGGCGGCCCGCGACCCAGCGCGCCGCGGCTGTTCGATCCGCAGCAGGACGGCGACGTGAACGCGCTGCCGTCCAGCGAGCTGATTCCCACCGCCCATCGGCCCGGCGATCAGCCGCCGCGCGAGGAGGTGAGCGGCGCGAACGTGCTGCTGATCACCGGCATCGTGCTCGTGCTCTTGGCGGTAGCCGCGTGGCGCTGGCGGCGAGCGCGACGCCAGTTCCGCTTCCTGTCGCCGGGAGAGAAGCAGTGGCGCCGCCTGGCGCTGGCCGCTGATCGCGCCGGCGTGGCGCAACGGCCGGCAGAGACGATCTACGAGTACGCGGGCTGGCTGGAGGAGCAGCTCCCGGCCCGCCGGCCGGAGATCCGTGCCATCGCCGAGGGCAAGGTGCAGCAGAGCTACTCCGGCCGCGGCGTGGCAACGTCGGTCATCGAGCGCATGGAGCAGGCCTGGAAGCGGCTCCAGATGCCGCTCGTCTGGCTGGCCGTGCGCCGCAGGCTCCGCTCGGTCGTGCCAGGCCGCTAGAGCCTGCGCTCGTGCATCGGCCCCTAGAGGATCAGCGGCTGGCCGTCCGCCTCGTCGCGGTCGAGGTCCGGACGGCCGCGCAGGTGGCCGACGTCGTTCCAGGTCACCACCCGCCAGTCCCCGGTCGCCTCGCGCGCCAGCGTGGACAGCGAGGCGTTGTGCACCTCCCAGTCCCACACCGCCGCATCCGGCAGGCCCAGCAGCTGGCCGGCGGCCAGCCGCAGGATGCCACCATGCGACACGAGGAGCAGCGTGTCCGTGCCATCCGGAGCGCCGCTGAGCAGCGCGTCAACGGTGGCAGCCACTCGCTGGCGGGCGGCGGGAAGCGATTCTCCGCCGGGTGGCTCCAGCTCACCGCCGCTGTCGCGCCAGGCCGCGTAGCGCTGGCCGTCGCGCGCCCGCAGCTCGGCATGGGTCGAGCCCTCCCATTCGCCGGCGCTGATCTCCACCAGCCCGTCGTCCAGCTCCAGCTCGCCGTCGGGCGCCAGGCGGTCGCGCAGGATGCGCGCGGTCGAAACCGCGCGCTGCAGGGGCGAGCTCACGATCCATGACGGCCGGGGCTCCTCGGTGGCCAGCCGCTCGGCGAGGTACGTGGCCTCCAGCTCACCCAGCGGGTCGAGCGGGGGATCGAGCCGGCCCTGGAAGCGACCCTCGCGGTTCCAGGTCGTCACGCCATGCCGCACCAGCAGCAGGCGACGGATCACCGTGCGGCGGCAGCCCGCGAGGCGTCGTGGGCCGACTGCACGGCGGCGGTGGCGGCGTCGACATCGGCTCCGAAGCCGTGATCGGCCAGCGTCTCGCCCATGACCC
>DASSNI010000263.1:0-6547 GCA_035701385.1 Candidatus Limnocylindria bacterium
CCGGCGAGTTCGCCGGCCTGGACCGCTACGAAGCACGCGCCAAGGTCGTCGAGCGCCTGCGGGAGATGGGCGACCTGGGGGGCGAGAAGCCGCACGACATGGTCATCGGCCGCTGCGACCGCTGCGGCACGGTGGTCGAGCCGCGCCTCTCCGTGCAGTGGTTCATCCGCGTGAAGCCGCTGGCGGATCGGGCGCTGGCCAGCGTGCGCGAGGGCCGCACCCGGATCCTGCCCGCCCACTTCGAGAAGGTGTTCGCCCACTGGATGGAGAACATCCATGACTGGGCCGTCGGGCGCCAGCTGTGGTGGGGCCATCGCATCCCGGCCTGGTACTGCCCGGACGGGCACGTCACCGTGTCCGATGCCGAGGCCGGACCCGACGCCTGTGCCGAGTGCGGGCGGCCGGCGGCAGAGCTGACCCAGGAGACCGACATCTTCGACACCTGGTTCTCCAGCGGGCTGTGGCCGTTCTCGACGCTCGGCTGGCCGGACACCACGCCGGACCTGGAGCGCTTCTATCCCACGCAGGTCATGGAGACCGCCTACGAGATCCTCTTCTTCTGGGTCGCGCGGATGATGATGCTGGGCCTCTTCCTGACCGACGTGGAGCCGTTCGAGACGGTCTACCTGCACGGCATCGTCCGCGACCCGTACGGCCAGAAGATGAGCAAGACGAAGGGCAACGTGGTCGATCCGCTGGAGACGATCGCCGAGATCGGAGCCGATGCGCTGCGCGTCGCCCTGGTGTCCGGCAACGCGCCGGGCGTCGACCAGCGGCTCACCGAGGCGAAGGTCACCGGCGGCCGGAACTTCACCAACAAGATGTGGAATGCGGCGCGGTTCGTCCTGGGCGCGCGGCCCGAGCCGGCAGCCGAGCCGGCGGGGGAGCCGTCACTCGCCGAGCGCTGGATCCGCTCCCGCCTGGCGGCGACCGTCGAGCGAGCCACGCGGCAGCTGGACGCGCTGGACCTGGCCGGCTACACGGCCACGGTGCACGACTTCGCGTGGAGCGAATTCTGCGACTGGTACCTGGAGATGGCCAAGGTCGAGCTGCGCCGTGAGGACGCCTCGCCGGGGGAGCGGACGCGCGTCTGGTACGCCACTGCCGAGGCGCTGGGCGAGCTCCTCCGCCTGCTGCACCCGTTGATGCCCTTCGTCAGCGAGGCCATCTGGAAGCCGCTCGGCGAGGCCGCGCCCGGGGCCACGCGCGGTGAGCCGCTGCTCATCCGCGCCGCCTGGCCGGCCGCGGGTGCCACCGATGCGGCCGCTGATCGGGACGTGGAGGCGCTGCGCGAGCTGATCGGCCGCGTGCGGGACCAGCGGACCGCAGCGGGCATCGCGGCCGGCGCCTGGCTGCCGCTGCACGTGGTGCCGACCGACGCGGCCGCGCAAGGGGCGCTCACCGCCGGCGCGGCCTACGTCCAGGCCCTGGCGCGAGCCCGCCCGCTGGAGCTGGCCGACGCGAAGGCCACGCGCCCGCAATCGGCGGCGAGCAGCGCCATCGGCACGTTCTGGATCGGCAGCGGGGCGGGGGAGGCCGATGGCGCCGCCGCGCGAGCCGCCGCGCGGCGCGAGGAGCTGGAGGGACAGGTGGCGCGGCTGCGTGCGCTGCTCGCCAACCAGGGCTTCCTGGAGCGTGCGCCGGCCGCGGTCGTCGAGCGAGAGCGAGGCCGCCTGGCGGACTTCGAGGGGCAGCTGGCCGCCCTCGGCGAGACCGGGCAGGGGCAGGACCGCTAGCCGATCGGGCTATCGCGGGCGGCGTGGGGGCCGCTGCTAGAATCGGCCGGGCTGACCCACCCTTTCGAGGCACCACATCGTCATGTCCTTCCTCAGGCGCAAGAGCAAGGTCGAGGCGCCGCCACCTCCGCCACCCAGCCCGGTGCAGGAGGAGGTATCGGCTCAGCAGTACCAGTTGAAGCTGAACTACCTGGCGCGCTCCAGCGACGGCCTGCGCATGCAGCCCGATCCGGCGGTGCGCGGCATGCTGCCCAGCATCGTGGAGCCGCTGGCCATGTCGCCGGTGGAGACCATCGAGCCGCTGCCCCTCGAGTTCAGCGACGCGGCGCCGACCATGGAGCGCTTCACCGAGATGCAGCAGTGGGTCCTGGCCCGGCGCGAGCTGGGGCCCATCGGCCGCCACGGACTGCACGTGCTGGAGCTGACCGACGCGCTGGACATGACGGTCGACACGTTCTTCTGCGCCCTGCTGCACGGCGAGACGGACACCAGCGGCTACCCCGACTACAACGCCATCGTCGGCGGGCTGGCCAGCCACTGGGACGAGCTGTCGGGCGAGCTCATCGTGCGTGCCGTCCTTGGCTGGGGCGGCAAGGGGCAGCGTGGTGACACGGACCGCATCGGCCAGCGCATCCTGAGCTCCCTCTACCAGCAGGTCATCGCGTCCGGCTACAGCCTGGGGGCGGCCGATACGGCACGTTCCGTATCGGCTCACGGGGGGCGCGGTGGCCTGGTGTGCGCGCACTGCGGCTTCGAGGCTGGCACCTCGGGTGCCTTCTACTGCCCGAAGTGCGGCATGCGCATGGCGCGCACCTAGACCCAGTACCTTCGGCGGGAGGGCATGGGCCCTAGTCCCATTGTCGTGCGGATGGGTGCGGCCAATAGTGGTGCGGTCCGCAACCGTTACTCCGCACCGAAGGACTGCGATGGAGCGCCCGACCATTCTCCTGGCGATGGCCGATGCAACCTCGGCCGTTGCCGCCGACCTTGCCCGAGCCGGCTTCGAGTCGATCACCGACACCGACCAGGCCATCACCCGGCTGACCGCCGGCGAGAGCATCGACCTGGCCGTACTGGACTGCGACCTGCCGCCCGATACCACCGCGGCGCTGTACAAGGCGCTCCATGGGCCGAAGCCCGTGCCGACGCTGCTGCTGTTCGGCGATGACATTCCCGAATTCGCGGCGGACAGTCACTCGGCGAGCGACGAGTACGCCGTCAAGCCGATCGGCGGCGACGCGCTCACCTATCGGCTCCAGGCGCTGCTGATCCGGGGTGGCATGGCCGTCCCGTCGGAGGGAGGCGACTGGACCGCGGTCACCAGCGAGGATGGCGCCGTCATCGGCGAGGGCCACGTGGTCAGCGTCTTTGCTCCCAAGGGCGGCGTCGGCAAGACCACCGTTTCGGTCAACCTGGCGGTGGCGCTGCACGAGCAGACCCGCTCGCGCGTCCTGCTGTTCGACGCCGACGTCGGCGTCGGGAACGTGACCAGCGTGCTGGCCGTGCCGTACCGCATGGGCCTGGCCGACCTCGCCGACTCGCCGCCGGAGGAGTGGACGGACGCGGCCTTCGAGCAGTGCGTTGCGGTCCACCAGGCGTCCGGCGTGCGCGTCCTGACCTGGGGCAGTGACCCGGCCGAGTCGGAGCGCATCAGCGTCGACCTGCTGCTCGCGGCCCTGCGTTGGGCGAAGGCCCACCACTCGTTCGTGGTGGTCGACACGCACCCCGGCTACGACGACCGCACCATGGCCATGCTGACGCTGGCCACCGAGATCTTCCTGGTCGTGACACCGGAGGTCGGCGCCATTCGCAACAGCTCGCAGTTCCTCGGCCTGGCCCGCGAGGTGGGCCTGGGCGACATGATCCGGGTGGTCGTGAACCGCGCAAACCATGGCGTGCGGCTGCCGGACATCGAGCAGGCACTGGGCCTGCCGGTGAGCGCCACGGTGGTCTCGAACGGCCCGAAGGCGGTCATCGCCTCGAACGAGGGGTTGCCGGTCATCACCAAGTTCCCGCGCGAGAAGATCGCGACGGACCTGCACAACGTTGCCCGCGTGGTGGTCAACGGCACGACGCCCAGCGCGCCGGAGCCGGTCCGCCGCTCGTGGTGGTCGACCCTGGTCTCCCGCACCTCCAACGCCTGACGGGCGTCCGCCGGGGGAGGCGGCCCACTCCCGAGCCGCGCCCTGTGCGATCATGCGCCGGCCGTGCCGACCTACGACTACCAGTGCCGCAGCTGCGGCCACACCATCGAGGTGATCCACTCCATGACGGAGGATGGGCCCTCGACCTGTGAGCGCTGCGGCGGCGAGCTGCGGCGCGTCCTCTACCCGACCGGGATCATCTTCAAGGGCTCGGGCTTCTACAAGACTGACTCACGCGCCTCCGGCTCCTCCAAGGCCACGAGCTCGTCATCCAAGCCCGATAAGGCGAAGGCCGATGCGCCCGCTGCCGCGGACGCGTCCACGACGGGCACTCCCAAGGAAGCGCCGAAGAGCGAGTCCTCCGGCAGCCAGCTGGGCTAGGCGGGCTGGGCCTGGCGCGTGCCGCAGCGACGGCAGAAGCGCGCCGACGCCGACAGGGACAGGCCGCACTCACCGCAGGACTGGACGCCGATGTGCGTCATGGCGCCCGCCACCTCGCGGGCCGATGCCTCCCAGAATGCGCCCGGTGCCGGCAGCCCGGACGCGGTGCGCGCCGCGATCTCAACCGGGTGAACAGACGCGCCGCTGGAGCGGTACGGCAACACCTTGCGGTCGGGAGCCAGCGGGCCGTCGCCCGGATCGCCGATGCCCAGCAGGTCCAGCTGTGCGCGGCGGGCGGCGAGCGTCGCGTCGTCCGCTTCGGCCGCCACCCGATCCTCTTCGGTCGGGGCGGCGGGCTGCGTCGGCGGCTGCGGAATGTGGAGGATCGTCTCGCTGATCGGCCGGATCGGCTGCGGCGGCGGAAGCTCCGCAGCCTCGGCCACCACGGGCTCGGGCTCCGGCTCGGGCTCCGGCTCAGCCTCGGCCACCACGGGCTCGGGCTCCGGCTCGGCCTCCGCGGCGACCGGCTCGGGCTCGAGAGCGAAGTCGGTGTCCTCGTCCCAGGTCAGCACGCGGAGCACGGGGGCCTGCGCCTCGGCGGCGACCGGCTCGGGCTCGGCCTCCGCGGCGATCGGCTCGGGCTCGGGCTCGGGCTCGGCCTCCGCGGCGACCGGCTCGGGCTCGGGCTCTGGCTCGGCCTCGGCGGCGATCGGCTCGGGCTCAACGGCGGGCTCCGACTCTGGCTCCGCGATCACGTCGGCCTCGGCTGCGGGGAGCGCCTCCTCGGCCGGCCAGTCGGTCAGGGGCGGGCGACCGTTCGCGGCGGCGCCGGCGGCTCCCAGGTCCTCGCTGGGCCATGCCTCGAGGCCCAGGCGGCGGTTCAGCTCGGCCTCGGCCATGTGCTCGGCCGTGGCCTGGGCGGCGAGCTCAGGATGCTGGGCCTGGAAGGTCGCCTCGAAGCGCTCGATGAGGTCGTCGGTGCCGGCGATGGGCACGCAGGTGCGGCAGCGTCCCGCGGCATCGTTCCAGCAGTTCAGGCAGGTGTACTGGCGGCACTGGATGCAGAAGTTGAACGACTCGTGGAAGGCCTCGAGTTGCTGGGAGGCGAGCGCCTCCTCCTCGCTGCGCATGGCATCGCCCACGGCGTCGCTCAGCGCGTCCTGGCTCATGATGTAGTTCTTGAGCCCCGAGATCAGGCCCCGGGTCTTGCGCATGGTGCTCAGCTGCGTGGGCGCGGCAAACTCGTAGCGAGTTCCGCACCGCTCGCAGAACGATTCGGTGAGCGCCTCGGGCATCGTCAATGCATCGCGTCCCGGAGTGGTTCCGCCATAGGGAGCGTCAGTATAGCCACGCCGCGCGGCCACTCCCCATACCTCGATTGGTACCTTCGGCCGAGGCGTTCGTACCTGCGGATACCACCTGGGCCGGCCGAAATGAGCGTGGGCGGACCCTGCTAGGATCGGCCGGATGGGCTTCCTCGCACGCCTGGAGGCGTTCTTCGAGCGGCTGTTCGAGGCTCCGGCCGGGCGGCTGGGGGCCACCCTGCAGCCCGTCTCGCTGGAGAAGCGCATCGAGCGCGCCATGGACACCAGCAAGTCGTTCCGCGACGACGGCATCATCGTGCCCAACCAGTACGACGTGCACCTGAATCCGGCCGATTTCGCCGGCTTCGAGTCCTACCGGGCCTCGCTCGAGGATGACCTCGCCCATCGCGTGCTGGGGCGGGCACGGCACGAGCGCTACACCCTGGTCGCGCGTCCGCGGGTGCGGATCGTGTCCGACGCCTCGGTGCCGCGCCGCGACATCCGGGTGGCAGCCAACGTGGTCGACGAGGAGGGGCGCCGGGCCCGCGATGACGCGGCGCTGCCCGCCTCCAGCGACACGATGGTCTTCGCCCGCCCGGGCCACGAGGTGGCCGCGCCTGACTCGGCGCAGCGCGCCTACCTGCTGGTCAAGACCGACGGATCCCCGCCGGTTCAGTTCGACCTCGGCGGCGCGCTGATCAGCATCGGCCGCGCCAGCGACAACGACGTGATCCTGGATGACCCGCTGGTCAGCCGCCACCACTGCCAGCTGAAGCTGCAGCACGGCGCCTACAGCTTCGCCGACCTGGGAAGCCGCAACGGCTCGTGGGTCAACGGCCAGCCGGTCAACGAGGTTGCGTTGGGCCCGGGCGATCGGATCCGCATCGGCTCGACCGAGATCGAGTTCCAGGTGCGAGGGGGATGACCGGCGAGGTCCTGCGCATCCTGCTGCTGGTCATGCAGCTGGCCTTCCTGGGCATCC
>DASSNI010000264.1:0-10365 GCA_035701385.1 Candidatus Limnocylindria bacterium
TGCTGGTCTTTGCGCCCAGGCGCAGCGCCGTGCGGGACGAGTCCATGGCGGTGTAGCCGCCGCCCACCACGACCACGTGCTCACCGACCCACTGCTCTTCGCCCAGGTTGGCGCGCTTCAGGAAGTCGACGCCGTAGATCACCCCGTCCAGCTCCTCACCGGGGACATTCATGGCCACCGCGTACATGCAGCCGGTGGCAACCACCACGGCGTCGTGGCGCTCCTTCAGCTGGTCGAGGGTGACGTCGCGGCCGATCTCGACGTTGTAGTGAAACTCGACGCCGTGCTTGGCGACCCAGTTGACGTCCAGCTCGATGACGTCGCGTGGCAGCCGGAACGCCGGCACGCCGATCAGCGTGGTGCCGCCGCCCGAGGGGAGTGCCTCGTAGACATGCACCTCATGCCCGTAGGTCGCCAGCTCCTTGGCGGCGGAGAGTCCCGCCGGCCCGGCGCCGATGACCGCCACGCTCTTGCCGGTGGCCGGCCCGACCACGATGTTGTCGGGCATGTTGTTGCCGTAGTGCCAGTCGACAAGGAAGCGCTTCATGGCGCGAATGGCCAGCGGCTTGTCGATGTCGGCGCGGCGGCATGCCTTTTCGCACGGCGCGCTGCACACGTAGCCGCAGATCGCGGCTACCGGGTTCGGGTCGCGGGCCAGGATGTAGCCCTCTTCGAAGCGCCCCTCGGCAGCCAGCATCAGGTAGCCGCGGCAATTCGTGTTGACCGGGCAGCCTTCCTGGCACTCGATGTTGCACTGGAGCCAGTCAACGCCGACTTCGGCGGTCTGGAACCTCAGCGGGATTGCGTTCTCACTGATCACGGGCGAGGTGGCACAGCGGGTTCCTGACGAAATCCGTTCGGAGTGAAGCAGCGGCTAGCCGATGCTACCTGACGCTCGCTCGGAGCGTCAAAGCGGATGAACGCAGTGGCGTGGGCTTCGGACGATGTGCGGAGTGGGCGGCAGCCGCCGCGGGCTGTTGCGAAGCCAGCCAAGGTGGCTGGTGCCCGCTCCACGACTTACCCTCCGGAGAAGTAGGTCGCGAATACGCGGCGGATGAGGGGCGCGGCGTCCGAGCCGCCGGTGGCCAGCGGCACGCGAACCAGCACCGTGGCGGCGGAGATCTGCGGATTGTCAGCCGGCGCGATGGCCGGGAACCAGGCGTCGGGATCCGGGCCGCCCGTCTCGGCGGTGCCGCTCTTGCCGGCGACCGGGATGCCGAAACCGCGGAACGAGGGGAAGGCGGTGCCGTACGAGTAGTTGACGACGGCCTGCATCGAGTCGACCACGTAGCGCAGGTGCGCCCTGCTGATGTCGATCTTCTGCTTCAGCTCGCGCCTGTTGCGCTCGATCACCCTGCCGTTCGGCAAGCGCGCCTCGAGCACGATGCGCGGGACCCACAGCTTGCCGCCGTTGCCGATCGCGGCGTAGGCGTTCGCCAGCTGCAGGGGCGTGCCCAGGTAGCTGCCCTGGCCGATCGCCAGCTGGATCTGGTCGAACGGCCCATACGGATGGATCTTGCCGTCGAAGCGCTTGGCCGTCTCGAAATACGCGGCATCGGGCAGGATGCCGGGCTCATCGGCCAGGTGCTTGATGCCGGTGGACTGGCCGAAGCCGAACTGCCGGATGAGGTCCGTCAGCGCCGTGCGGCTTTCCTCCCACACGCGGATGGAGAGCGGCATGTAGGTCGTGTTGCAGCTGAAGGCCATCGCCTGCAGGAGGTCGACGAGCCCGGGCAGGCTGTGGTCCTGATAGTTGTGGAAGGTGAAGCCCGAGAACGTCCAGGTGCCGTTGCAGCTCATGCGAGTCGCCGGCGTGGCGACACCGGTCTTCAGGGCGGCCGCCAGCGTGAAGACCTTGAAGGACGACCCAGCCGGGTAGGCGCCCCGTACGGCATGGCTGGTGCGGGCGAACTCGCCCGGATCGGCCAACGGTTGGCCCGATAGCGTGGAGCCTATGGTCATCGAGTTCGGGTTGAACCGCGGAGCCGATGCCAGCGCCCATACGTCGCCGTTCTTCGGGTTGAGGACAGCGGTGCCGGCCTCGTTGTACGGAGCCAGCGCGGCATCGGCGGTGGCCTGCAGCCCGCGGCGCAGGGTGATGACCACGTCCGCGCCCTGGACCATGCGGCGCTCCAGCACGGTGATCCTCCGGCCGCCCTCACCGACCGCCACCAGGGAGTAGCCGGCCCGGCCGGCCAGCAGCTCATCGGCTCCTGCTTCCAGGCCGCTGCGTCCGACCAGCTGGCCCCGCCGCAGGCCTCGACTTCGGTCGGCCTCGCGCACGTCCTCCGGGGTGGCCGGCGTGGCATAGCCGATGGTGTGGCCGGCGAGCCACTCCTGCGGGTAGATGCGCGCACCATCCTCGCGGTTGCGGGCGTACACCGTGCCGTCCTGCGCGACGATGCGGCCGCGCTCCGGCGTCTCGCGGCGCAGTCGGAGCGTGCCCGAGTCGCCCAGTGCCGGGAACAGGATCGCGGGCGACCAGTGGACCTGCCAGGCGTCCGCCGAGGCGCCGAGCACCACCTCGCGCTGCAGCGGCACCTCGCCGAAGTTGTCGGTGGCGAACGTGAGCTGCATCGGGATGCGGACGCCGAGCGTCGGTCCCAGGAGTGGCGTGTCCGGCGGCACGGGGGTCGGCTGCGGGGTGGGCGTGGTGCCGGCCCGCAGCGACGGCTCCGCCGAGGGCGAGGCTGCCGGTCCGGCTGGCGACGGCTCCGCATCCGGTGGACGCGGAGCAGCGGGAAGCACGACCTGCTCTGGCTCGCCCAGCTCCCAGGTGAGGTCCGTGGCGAGCGTGAAGCGGTCGAAGCGCTCCAGCAGGTCGCGGAAGTCGCGCTGGGGAATGCGCTCCTGGTCAGCGGCGGTGAGGGCGTCATACATGGCCGGGTAGCGGCCTTCGCGCCAGTCGGTCAGGAAGGCGGTCAGCGCTGCCGGCGCATCCTCCACCGGCTGACGCGGCACGGGCGTAGGGATGGGCGATGGCTCGGGGTTCGTGCTGGTGCAGGCCGCCACCAGCATCGACACGACGAGGACGGAGGAGAGGCGGCGGCTCCCCCGCGGCATGCTCATTGAGCCAGCATCACGCGCCGGAAGCCCTCGGCGGCCCGGAAGCCCGTCCGCTCGCCGAGCTCCTCGGCGCGGCGCCGGAGCCAGCGGGCCGTCTCGTTGAAGTCATGGAACTGGGATTCATGGCAGGCCAACGCGGAGATCTTGGCCTCCAGCGTATCGCTGATGTCGACGATCTGGTTCGCCTCGTTGGTGCTCCACAGGAAGAGCTCGGCCACTTTCCACGGCTGCAGGCCATCGGCCAGGTGCTGCGGGAAGTTCAGCGGGTCGCGTGCTGTGGGGAAGACGGCATCAACCGTCACCTGGCCCAGGGCGCGGTGGTCCGGGTGGTTGACCCACTCGTTGTTCACGAACACGACCGTCGGGTCGTGGGTCATCACCACCTCGGGGCGGAAGGCGCGAATCGCGCGCGTGATGCGCTCGCGCAGTGCCAGGCTGACCTCCAGCTGGCCGTCCGGCTCGTCCAGGAAGTCCACGACGTGCACGCCGATCTCGCGCGCCGCGTTGCGCTGCTCCCGCTGGCGGCGCCGGCCGAGCTCCGCGGCGTCAGCCGCCGGGTCGTCGCTGCCCTTGTCACCGTTCGTGGCCAGCAGGTAGCGCGCCTCCGCACCCTCCGCGACCCAGCGCGACACGGTGCCGGCTGCGCCGAACTCGATGTCGTCCGGATGCGCAGCGACGACAAGGACGCGTTCCGGAGTCGGCAGTCGATCGTCGGGCATGTTGATGGCTGCGCGCCATCGTAGCGGAGCGCCCGGGTGATGGCGGCTTGGTCAGTCGACGGTCAGGGGAACCAGGGGCGTCTCGTCCTCACGGGTGGCCTCCACCGGCACGGCGGCCGTTGCGCGGCTGCGCCGGGGGAGGCGGACGAGGGCGTCCTGCGGCTCGACCAGGGCCGCCTCGGCCCAGGTGGCCACCTCGTCGTCGTGGGTGAACAGAATGACCTGGCGCTCTGCGCTGACGGCGTGCAGCACGTCGAGCAGCTCTCGCTTGCGCTCGCCGTCGCATTGGGCGGTGACCTCGTCGAGGATCAGGGGCGCGTGCTCGCCGGTGACCACCAGGTGCTCTGCCATCGCCACGCGGAGCAGCAGGTAGATCTGCTCACGCGTGCCCTCCGACAGCAGGCGGGCATCGCGCCACTGGCCGGAAGCCGCCTCTTTCACGATCACGCGCAGTGACGCCGGATCCACGCTGACCTCGTGGTAGGCGCCGCGCGAGACGACCGGCAGCCAGCGTTCCACGGCGCGGGCCAGGACCGGCGCCAGGTCCCGGTGGACCCGCTCCTGCGCGGCGCGCAGCAGGCCGAGGGTGGTGTCGATGGTGGCGGCCTGGCGTTGGACCCGCTCCAGCTCACGGCGCGCTGATTCTGATGCCTCTTCGGCCTCGGCCACGTCCGGCAGGGCGCTGCGCATGGCATCCAGGCTGCCGCGTGCCAGGTCGTGCTCACGCTCCGAGCGCTGCGCCTCATGGCGCAGCGTCGCGAGATGCTCCTCCACGTCGACGCCCATCGGCAGAGTCACCGCATCGGGCGGGAGGCCCGTGGCCAGCTCCGTCGCGCGCTGTCGCCGGCGCGCGGCATCGGCCTCCAGGTCTGCCAGGGAGCCGCCGTCGAGCAGGCCCTGCAGCTGCTGCCATTCGGCCAGCGCCTGCTGGCTGTCACGAAACGCATCCGCCCGCTCCGTGCGCCATTGGGTGACGGCGGCGCACAGCTGGTCGTCGTCGGCGCCGCTGAGGCCGAGCTCCTGAGCCACAGCCCGCAGGGCGGTGGCAGCCTGATCCGCGCGAAGGCGTGCCGCCGCTGCCGCTCCCTCTGTTGCCAGGCGGGCCTCCAGCTGGGCGCGCAGCCCCTGGGCGCGGTCTGCCTGGCGCGCCTGCTCGGCACGACGCTCGCAGGCGGCGACGTAGGCGTCGGCGGCGGCGGCCGGGTCATCGTCATCGGCAAGGTCCTCACCGCGCTCGCGGAGCGCCGCGAGCAGTGAGCTGTGAGCCGCCGCACGCTGCGCCTCCGACTCCTGGCGGCGCGCATCCCATTTCGCTGCCGCTTCCTCCTGGAGTGCGGCTTCGGCGACGCGGTCGGCGAGCGCATGCAGCGCTGCCGGATCCTGCGGCAATCCCGCCTCCTGCGCCTGCAGGACGGCGGCGGCCCGTGTTGCCTCGGCAGCGTGCCGGTTGCGCCGGTATGGATCGACGCTCGCCTCCGCCTGCCGCATGGTTTCCACGGCAGCCTGCCGGCCCCTCACGCCGACAAAGCCGGCGATCAGCAGCACGGCGCCAAGTGTCGCGGCGGCAGCGGCGAAGGGCGCGCTGCCTGCCAGCATCAGGCCGGCCGCGACTGCCAGGCTAAGCGCCGCCCCGCCAAAGGTGGCGAGGGCCGGGACCCCGCGGTCGTGCCTCCGGCGAAGCTGGGCGAGCTCCGCCTCCAGGTCGGCGGCCTCGGGGAGCTCCGGTAGCGCCAGGCGTGCCGCCAGATCGCGAAGCGCGGCAGCGTCCCAGCCGGTCCCCGGGTCCGGCACCTGGACCGGCCTGTCCCCGATGAGGCGCACGGCCTCCCCGGCGAGTGCCAACGCACGGTGCGCCTCGACCACGGTCGGGTGGGGACGCAGGTCCCCTGCCGGCGCCGTCGGCAGCGCGGCCAGCTCCGCTTCGATCTGCGCGGAGGTCGGACCGGCCAGCTCGATGGGCGCGGGCCGGTTGCGGTACCCGTCGACGGCCGCCGCGGCTCGTGCTGCGAGCTCGTCGCCCGCTGCCAGTGTCGCGGGCGGCTCGGGGTGGCGCGACGCCAGCTCGGCGGCTCGCGCCGCGCGCGCCGCTGCCTCGGCGGCCTGCATGCGCGCTGCCGCGGCCTCGGCCCCGGCCAGTCGCAGCCGTGCGGCATGTGCGGCACGCTCCGCGGCGTCCACCTGGGCGGCGCGCTCCAGGAAATCGGCGTGCGCGACCGTTGCGTGGTCGCGCGCGGCGACGGCCGCCGCCAGCCTGTTCTTGGCCGTGCGCAG
Organism: Candidatus Limnocylindria bacterium; assembly: GCA_035701385.1. Taxonomy (GTDB): domain Bacteria; phylum Chloroflexota; class Limnocylindria; order QHBO01; family QHBO01; genus DASSCW01. The sequence continues at coordinate 6,057 of DASSNI010000264.1, forward strand.
CGGTCCCTTGGCCGCCACGGTATCGGCGCCAACGGCGTCACGCCGGAACTGCTCCAGGCGGGCGATGGCCTCGGCGGCCGTCGCGTCGGCGCCGTGCGTCGCCGCGGCGCGCTGCATCTGCTCCTGCAGCTCCTCGGCGGCGCCGGCCACGGCCATGATCTGCGCCTGGCTGACGCTGACCGTGCTGGCAAACGAGTCGCGGTCCAGCCCCAGCCAGCGGGAGGCGTCCGGCGTACCGTCCAGGATCTCGTCCGAGACGTCCCGACCCAGCGCCACGTCGATGGCGCGGCAGGCCACCTTGCTGGCCAGGTCCTGGGTGATGTCGATGATGCGGCCGTCGTCCAGCGCCAGCCGCGCCTCCACCTCCCAGCGGTCGGGCTGGTCCCACGGCTTGTGGCGCTCGGCCAGAGCGCGCTCGGCGGCGGTGCCCGGCCCCTTGCCGCGCCGCACGCCGGTGATTGCCAGCCGCAGCGCGGCATGCCAGGAGGACTTGCCGGACTCGTTCGGCCCCGCCACCACGGTCATGCCCGGCGCCAGGTCGAGCGTGCTTCCCCCGAAGGGACCGAAGGCACGCGCCACGATGCGCTGGATCCGCATCTCAGGCGACCTCCAGGTCCTGGCGACCCTCGAGCGCGCGCAGGCCGGTCAGCACCACCCGACGCCGCTCCTCGAGGTCCTCGATGTGCTCCATGGCGTCGCGCACGAACTGGCCTCGCACCGTCTGCTCGGCGGCGATGGCTTCCACGTCGTGGCCGATCCGCACGGCGCCGGGCCGGACCACCAGCCCCTCCAGGTGATCGCCGAGTCGCTGCAGCTCACCCAGGTCCAGCGCCATGCCGGGGGCGAGCTCGCCCTCGAGCGTCACGCGCACGCAGCCGGTCAGCCCACCGATGGCAGCGTCGACCAGGGCCGCCAGCTCGGTGGCGTGGCGTGCGTCGTGGATGGGCACCGTCACGTCGTGCACCGCGCTGACCGCCACGCGGTGACGCTCTCGCACCACGCTGCCGTCCGGCTGCACCGTGACCAACACCGCGCCGCGCTCCCCCTCCTCGCCGAACTCGAGCGGGTCCGGGTTGCCCGGGTAGGTGTGGCGCTCCGCGTCCCGCGGCAGGTGGTAGTGGCCCAGGAAGGCGTGGCTGAAGCCGGCTGCGGCGATCTCCGCCGCCTCGAACGGCGCGTGGGGCTGCTTCCCCTCTTCCTGCCAGCCGAGCAGGCTGCGCTCCGATGCGTGCGCCAGCGCCAGGTGCACGCCTCCCCGATCGGGACGGAAGCCGGCGAAGAAGCCATCGGTGTTGGCCGGCGCGCGGTGGGCGGCGCCCCACAGCGTCAGCCCATCGGCCAGTGGCTCCGGCGCGAAGCCTGCCTCCGTGAAGAGGTGGACGTTCGGGGCCCAATCGGTCAGCAGGTACGGGCTGCGAGGGGACAGCCAGTCGTGGTTGCCCGGCGCCAGGAAGATGGGCCGCGACGTTGCGGCGAAGCTGGCCTGCAGGAAGGCGACGGTATCGGGCGTCACCCGATCGTGCTCGAACAGGTCGCCGGCAGACAGGATGGCGTCCACCTCCTGCTCATCGGCCAGGGCGAGGATGCGCTGCAGCGTCTCGCGGCGGTTGCTGCGTCGGCGGCGTGCGGTCTCCGGTCTCGCCCAGGCGAAGGGGGCGTCCAGGTGGAGGTCTGCGAACAGGAGGAGCTTCACGCCTTCAGAGGGTAGCGAAGCTCGTGACAGCTAGACCGTCACAAATGACGATCGCCGTCCTCGATCAGGGCGCCTCGCGTTCGTTGACGAGCTGGATGACGAGCAGCACGGCGGCCGCCACCAGGAGCAGGTTGACCAGCGCTCCCCACTGCAGCAGCAGGCCGATGAACCAGGCCAGCAACGCGATGGCGATGAGCGTCCAGATCATCGGATCAGCAGCCAGCCGATGCCCATCACGGCGGCCATCACCGCCACGCCGGCCGCCGCCACGCCGGCGGACAGCAGCGCCACGGATGCGGCCGAGGGCCCACGCGAGGTGCTCATGCCGCCAGCGCGTCCAGGATGAGGTCGACGTGCTCCATCGGCTTCACGCGCTCCAGCACGTGCTCGATGCGGCCGTCCGGGCCGATGATGAAGCTCGAGCGCTCCACGCCCTGGTAGCTGCGCCCCATGTAGGTCTTGTCCACCCAGACGCCGAAGGCGTCGGCCACGGCGTGGCCGGTATCGGCCAGCAGCCGGTACGGCAGGTCGTACTTTTCGCGGAACTTCACGTGGCTCTTCACCGAGTCCGGTGAGACGCCGAAGACCTCGATGCCGGTGCTCGTCACGCGGCCGAAGTTGTCGCGCATCGAGCAGGCCTGGGCCGTGCAGCCCGTGGTGTCGTCCTTCGGGTAGAAGTACAGGACGTAGCGCTTGCCCAGCTGGCTCTCGCGGCTCACCGTGGAGCCGTCATCGGCCTGCAGGCTGAAATCGGGGGCTGGGTCGCCCGGCTGCGGCTTCACGAGCTGCATGCTAGCGCAGGTCGTCTCCCATCTCCTCGATCGCCACCAGCACAGGCGGCAGCTCCACCGGGGTGATCCGCGCGGCCAGGTCGGCCGCGATCTCGCCGATCAGGTCATCACCCGCCTGCGCCAGGTCGTGGTCGGCCCCTGCGATGAGCCTTCGTGAAGGCCGATTGCCCCCGCCCCGCAGCGCTTCCACCAGGAGCAGCGATTCGTCCGGGTGCGACCAGGCGTCGCTCGCGCCGTGGACCAGCGCCACGGACCGATGCAGCATGGTCGCCAGCGCGAGCGGCGGCGTGTGGATCGCCTGCTCGACCCAGGCGAGGTCCATGGTCAGCGTCCCGTCAGGCAGGCGCAGGTCGATGTCCTGCTCGCGCCGCTCGGCCCGCTCGATCATCTCTTCGGATCGCCAGTCGAGCACCGCGACCAGCGGGTGCTGCCGCTCCTCTGCGTGCCGGTCTCTTGCCGCCACGCCGCGCCGCAGCACGTCGCGCCACGAGCGGGCCGCGGGCCCGATCAGCGTGAGCGCGCTGATCGCCGGATCGCCGATGGCCACGCTCATCGCCAGCGTGGCGCCCTCACCGTGACCGACGATGGCGCTGCGCCGCAGATCCAGCGCCGCATCGGAGCGCATGGCGGCCAGCATGTCCCGCGCGTCGTCGATGCGGGTGAACAGCGACGTCCGCTCCCACTCCCCCTCGGAGGCGCCGCAGCCGCGAGGATCGCAGCGCAGCGATGCGATGCCGCGCTCCGCCAGCGCCTCCGCCAGGCGCCCCAGCAGGCCGGCCCCGTCACGAGCCGCCGCAAACCACGCGGGGTGGCCTGTCCGGTCCCACGCGCCTTCGCGGTCGCGCGGCAGCCAGGAGGGCAGGAGCAGCGTCGCCGGGTAGCGGCCGCGCTCGTCCGGCGGGGCATCGGGCAGGGTGACCGTGCCTGCCAGCGTCACGTCGCCGGCGCGGACAGCCAGGTCCCTCGATCTGCTCACCCCGGAAGGGTACGGGCCGCCGTCGCGGCTCGTTTTCGCTTCTTCTGGCGCAGGAGGCGCCGGCCAGGCCACGGAATGCCGATATCTCGGGACACCGCAAGCCGATCAGGCGGGACGCGGCCCCGGCGCGGAGCGATCGGCCAGGATCTGGCCCGCGGCCAGCCGCCCGGGAGCGCCCATCACGCATCCGCCGGGATGCGTGCCCGAGCCGCACTGGTAATAGCCATGCAGTGGGGTGCGGTACTGCGACCAGCCGGGCGCCGGGCGGAAGAAGAACATCTGCGGCGCCAGGAACTCGCCGGCGAAGATGTTCCCCTCAGAGAGACCCACCGTGCGCTCGATGTCGAGCGGCGTGACGACCTCGCGATGCAGCACCAGGTCGCCGAACCCGGGGAAGAAGCGCTCCAGGGTGGCCTGCACGCGATCGGCCATCGGCTCCCGCTGGGTGTCCCAATCGGATTCGCGCAGGTGGTAGGGGGTGTACTGCACGAAGCAGGAGAGGACGTGCTTGCCGGGCGGCGCCATGTCGGGGTCGATGGTCGACTGGATGGCGCAGTCGATGTACGGGTGCTCGCTGTACCAGCCGTACTTGGCGGCGTCGAAGGCGCGCTCCAGGTAGTCCATGGACGGGCCGATGTTCAGGAAGCCGCGGAACAGCTCCGGGCCGTTGCCGAGCGTCGGGTGGGTCGGCAGCCCGGAGAGCGCGAAGTTCACCTTCGACGAGACGCCCTGGAACTTCATGCGGCCGATGTCCTCGACCAGGTCGTCCGGCAGCTCACGGGGATCGACCAGCTCCAGGAAGGTGTGCCGCGGGTCGAGGGCGCTGACCACCACATCGGCCGAAATCTC
>DASSNI010000265.1:0-8407 GCA_035701385.1 Candidatus Limnocylindria bacterium
GCCAGTCGACGCCAGCCGAGGGCACGCAGCGTACCGGCGACCAGGGTCCCGGTCAGCGCGACGGATACGACGGACAGGATCCACGAGACCTTCCAGGCGCCGAGCGTGCCGTTGAGCAGCTGGCCGCCCGCGATGAGCAGGTACATGCCCGGCGGCTTGTGGTCGAACAGCTGGGCGTACGGCAGCTGGCCCAGCGAGAGCCGCTCGCCGATGAGGCTGAAGACGGCCGCATCGAGCGACGGAGCCAGCAGGCCCGGCAGCAGCGCCGCAACAGCCAGCACGGCAACGGGCATGCCGAACAGGAGGTACTCGACTCGTGGTCGGGCAGTGACCATCGGTACCCCGGCAGCTCGGAATGGCTGCGCACCAGCGGTCACGTGCAGGCCAGCGCCTCGTGCGGGGATCGGGGCGTCACCTTCCGACACCCACCGAGATTTGTCAGTGGTACCTCTGCCGAATCCGCCGTGTCACTTTCGGTCGGATTCGCGCGCGCACAATACTCTGCGAACGTGGTGTGCGTGACCGGATACGCCCAGCGGACGAGGGGCCTGCGCAGCGCCGTCCTGCACCGGCACGCGCCTGCGGCGGCATTCGTGGCGATGGGCCTCTGCGCGCTGTACGCGCTCGCGAACGTGCTGCTTGTTAGCCAGAGCTGGGAGTTCGACGATGTCCACGCCTACCTGGGCAGGACAACGGCTGCTCGGCGGCGGGCCGCTGTACGTCTCCGCGGCCGACCGCTCCGACCTCTATCTCTATGCGCCGTGGTTCGCCTTCCTGTGGGTTCCGATGACGGCACTGCCCCAGGTGGCGGTGGAGATCGCCTGGGCGCTGATCCTTATGGCAGCCACCCTGGCCGCGGTGTGGCCGCTCCGCCATTCGGTGGCAGGCGCGGCGCTGGCGCTGCTGCTGGGCGGGCTGCTGTACCGCACCGCCGGCTGGGGCAACGTCCAGCCGCTGATCGTGCTGGCGCTGGTGGTCGCGCTTCCCACGCGCGCCGGCCCCTGGGTCGCGGGAGTCGTCGCCTCGCTGAAGCCCTACGCCCTGCTGACCGTGCCTGTCTACGCCTGGCGCCGAGAATGGCAGTCGATGGTCATCGTCATGGGCGTCGGCATTGCACTGTGGCTGCCGGCACTTTTCTTCGGCGTCGGCTCGTATCCAGTCGGGGCTCGCCTGCCGAACCTGTACGACGCCACGATCCTGTTGGCCGCGCCGGGCTTCCTGCGTCATGACCATTGAAGCGACGCGCGTGAGCTGGCGCCAGGTGGCAGTGCCGCTGTTCATCGCGGCGTTCCTGGGGGTGCAGCTGCTGGTCCCGGTGGTCCAGCTCTTCGGCCCGCGGCCGCAGCGCTTCGGCTGGCAGATGTACTCGGCCCTGCCGGAGGTTCCAAGGGTCTTCGCCATCCAGGCCGATGGCGTGGAGCGCGAGGTCGACCTGGCACGCCTGTTCGCGGTCCAGCGATCCGAAATCAACTATGTCGCCGCGCTCCAGGCCGGCGCCTGCGATGCGACCGGCGCGGCGGCCATTCGGCTCGCGTTCGAGAACGGCGAGAGTCAGGCATTCCCGTGCCGCTGATGGCGTTCCTGCAGCGCGTCGCGGCATCGCGGGCACCAGCTCGGCCGCTCGCGCTGGCACGCATCGGCGCGACCGCGGCCATGCTGCTGGAGCTCCCCAACTCGGGGGCCACGCTGCTGCGCCTGGCGGATCCATCGGTCATCCATGCGCCGTACCTGCCCTTTGTCCCGCGGCTGACCGAGCCGGTGGCCTCTCTGCTGATAGGCCTCTGGCTGGTCGCCGGCCTGGCGACGATGGTGGGTTGGCACACGCGGCTGGCGGGGGCCGTCCTGACCGCGACCCTGGCATCCGTCCTGTTCGTGGACCAGCAGACCTACAGCAATCACCTGTACCTGATGCTGCCGGTGGCCGTGCTGCTGACCGTTGGCGACAGCGGCGCCGCGATCTCGCTCGACGCGCGAAGCCGGGGAGAGCGGTCGATGGCGGCCGGCTGGCCGGTCTTCCTGCTGTGCGCGCAGGTGTGCATCGTCTACGGCTTCGCCGCCCTGGCCAAGCTCAATCCGGACTTCCTGTCGGGCTCGGTGGTGGCCAGCTACGTCCGTGCCGATGGCCTGCTGGGTCTGCCGCAGGCCTGGCGCTCGTTCGAGCCGATGTTCGTGCTGTCGCTGGTCGCCATCGCCTCCGAGGCGTACCTGGCGCTCAGCCTGTGGTCGCCACGACGCCGCCCGGCGGCCATGGTGGTGGGGCTTGGACTGCACGCCTTCATCACCGGCTGGCTGAGCCCCACCATCTCGCTCTTCGTCTTCTCCCTCCTGATCCTGCCGCTGTACCTGCCGTTCCTCGACGTCGCGCCGCGCAGCCGGGTCGTGGTCTGGGACGACGGCTGCGGCTTCTGCGCGGAATGGGTGAAGTGGTTCCGCCGCCTGGACTGGATGCACGGCCTGCGCTTCGTCCCCCGTTCCCAGCTGGCCTCCGCCGGGCTGCCGGTGGACGAGGATGCCGCTGCCCGAGCGTTGCAGTTCGTGCCGCCCAGCGGCCGGGTGCGCGGTGGTTTCGCGGCCGTGACCCGCGTGCTCGAGCTGCTGCCGCTGACCTTCCTGTGGGCGCCGCTGCTACGCCTGCCGCCGGTCGCGCTGCTGGGCGAGCGGGTCTATCGCCGGGTGGCGGTCTCGCGGCGCTGCGAGCTGCCGATGCCTAGCGCGTCTGCCGTGGAGTCGCCCAGGGCGTAGACCACCCAACCGCCCGAGCGGTCCACCTCGCGGTAGCGACCGCGGACGAAGTCGCGCAGCGGCTCCAGCAGGTCAAGGTCGCGGCCGTCGGAGGCGACCGGCCGGTCGATGAGGAGCGGCTGGAAGCCAGGCGCGCCAGGCGTGGGTGAGCCGGCGTCGACGATCATTGCCGGCGGGTCAGCCTGCAGGGCCTCGAGCATCGCCTGGACCTGTTCCGGGGTGGTGTAGCCCGGGGTGACCAGCGCGTAGAGGTACGGGTACGGAGTGGTCGAGGATCGCCCGCTGTCGAGGTACAGCTGCGGCTCGTTGCCCCAGACCCAGATCCGGTCCGTCTCTGCGGAGTTCTCGCGGACGGCCGTGGCAGCGGTGACGCTGCGATCGTGATCAGGGGCGACCAAGTTCAGCTCCATGGCGCCCGCCACGCCGGCCGCCAATGCCGAGATCAGGCAGGTTGCCACCGCGGGAAGGAGCAGCCTCCCGCGCTCCGGCCTTGACAGTGCGCGAACCCGCTCCACGCCAAAGCCGGCCAGCAGCGCCAGCGGCACCGCCAGCGGGATCACGTAGTGGCCGAACAGGCGCCCCTGCACCAGGAACGAGGCGAGCGCGAGGGCGATCCACGCGACGCAGGCGTGAGCCAGTTCACGCGACAGGCCTCCCCGGTGCCGTGCCTCCACCACGCCCATGGCTGCGGGCATGACCAGGAACAGCAGCGCCAGCAGGGTCCAGGCCATGACCGGTCCCCCGAGCGCGGCGCCCGTCGCAGCGGCAACCGCGCGGTAGGCGCCCGTGTAGCGGACCACCGCGTCCAGCGCGCCATCGAGCGAGCCCGTGGCCGCCATCCAGACGACGACGGCCAGGAGCGGAATGGCGCCGCCGATGACGCCCCACGTCAGACGCCGCGCGGCACCTCTCCCACCGACGATCAGCAGCCAGGCGAGGGGCACCGCGGCCGGTGCCGCCTGCACGGAGAGCAGCAGGGCAAGTGACACGAGTGCGCCGGTCGCGGCCGCCCGGATGGGAGCGCCTTGCGGTCGCGCTTCGAGCGCCATGCCCAGGGCCATGGCCAGGAGGACGGCCGCGAACGGCTCGGTCAGCCCGCCGCCCAGCGCCATCAGGTACTGGCCCATCACCAGCAGGGCGCTGGTGGCGGAGAGCCAGCAGGCGACGGGGTTCATGCCAAGGCGCCGGCAGATGCCGAAGAGCAGCGTCGCGACGCCGGCCGTGGCCACCACTGAGAGGAGCCAGCTCACGTTCCAGGGCGCCAGGAAGGGCAGCAGTACCTGGCCCGCGGTCAGCAGCAGGTAGATGCCCGGTGGCTTGTGATCCCAGACGTCGACATACAGCGTCGCGCCCTCGCGGACCCGATGCGCGACCTCGGCGAACACTGCCGCGTCGAGCGAAGGTCCGACCGCCAGGCCCGGGGCCAGCAGCGCCGCAGCCAGGACCAGGCAGGCCAGGAAAGTCCGCACGACGGCCAGATTGTGGCCCACCCTCACCCGACTTCACTGGCACTATCTGCCTACCGCGCCGCCCACGGGATGGCGGCAGACTGCCGAGGTGGTTGGCCTGCGGACGCATCGAACCCTCATCCGCTTCTCTCGCCTGCTGGCCACGGCCCTGGTGCTTGGTGTCGGCGCCAGCATCCTGTATTGGGCGGTCACCGACTGGAAGCTCACCGATGCCGCCGCGTACTGGCAGGCGGCCGAGCGGCTGCGGGCGGGTCAGCCGCTGTACCCGACCTTCGCCGATGTCGAAGCCTCGGAGGTGTACCGCTACGCCCCGTGGTTCGCGTGGCTGGCGGTGCCGTTCACGTACCTCCCGGTGCAGGTCGCCGGCGCCCTCTGGTCCACCATCCTGGTCGCGGCCAGCACCATCGCGGTGATCCCCCTGGCGCGGGAACGCCGGTGGCTGGCAGTCGCCTTCTTCTGGCCGATCCTCATTGGCATATCGGCCATCGGCAACGTGCAGGCCCTGATGGTCGCGCCGCTGGTGCACGGCCTGGAGCGTCGCAGCGGCCCCTTCTGGATTGCCATCGCGGCATCGTTGAAGGCCGTCCCCATCCTCCTCGTGCTGGTCTACCTTGGCCGGCGGGAGTGGGCACGCGCTGGCGCCACGCTGGCGCTGACGGCGCTCCTGCTGGCCCCGCTGCTGCTTTACGACCTGTCCGGCTACACGACGAGCATCGGCGACGCCGGCCTGCTGATCACCTACCCGCCGCTGTACCTGGTGGTGGGAGTCATCGGCGTCGTGGCAACCCTGGTGCTGGCAAGAGGACGCTGGGGCTGGCTGTCAGCGGCCACCACTATCGCGCTGGCGCTCCCGCGCTTTTTCGTCTACGACGTCACGCTGCTGCTGCTGGGGACGGTGCCGGCACGGAGCTCTGCGCTCCCCCGAGCAGCCACGGAAGTCGATCGCGATAGAGCGGGATCAGCGCAACCAGGATCGACAGTCCCGACGACCAGGTAACCGGCAGCGCCAGGGTGGCGGCCGCCGGCACGGTCCACCGCCAGCCCGTGAGGCCACCCACCACCGCGAGCCCTCCCGCCAGCAGCGTCCGCAGCCACAGCGGACCCGGAATGACGCCGATGTCCGGCGGGACGGCAACGCCCGAGCTGGCGCGCAGCAGCCCGATCCAGTCGAACCACTGGTCCATGCCGATGGCGAACGACACGGCACTGATGGCGGCCGTCGCCCCGAGCGCGATCAGCAGCTTCCTCCAGGCCCGCGCGCCGGCGAACCACAGCACCGCGACGCCGGGCGTGACCTTGGTGAGCAGCAGCAGGGCGTAGCTCGCCGGATAGCGGAAGCCGATGACCAGCGCCGCGGCCAGCAACAGGTGCAGGTTGCCGGTGGTGATCTCGTCGGTGACGGGCGAGAACGGGACGAACAGCAGCACCGCGGCCAGCACCGGGCGCGCCATCCAGATCAGCGCCGCAAGGTTGAGCGCCGACCACAACGCCGCGTACACCTGCCAGGGCAGCAGGGTCAACGGCCACATTGCCTGCGCGAAGGCCGGCGAGTACAGGTACGTGCCGAAGCGACCCACCAGGCTGTTGGCGTACAGGTTGTCGTAGTCGAGCGCCCAGTACGCGCGCGCGTCGTAGAAGTAGTCGCGCTGCAGCAGCCAGATCCAGGCGAAGCCGATGGCAGCCAGCGCGGCGGCCGCGAGGACCAGGCGGACGCGGCTCACTGCCGGACCGCCCGCGCCGGCCTGCGCAGGACATCGGCCAGGCCTACCAGCGCGAAGCCGACCTCGTAGCTGAGCAGGCGCGGCAGCGACATGATCATCGCCAGTCCGCCTGCCGCCCAGGCGTGGCGGGTGCGTGCCAGCAGCCAGGTCGCCGCCAGCGTGGCGGCCGCCACCGGCAGGAAGAGGAAGGGCGAGACTCCGGCCAGGCTATCCTGGTTCGGACCCGATTCGGTGCTGTAGCCCGACAGATCGAACAGGAGCATGGGCGCGACCAGCAGGGCTGTCAGGCCGACGGTGACCCACACCCGCCGCCACTCACCTCGTCCCGCGTAGACCAGCACCAGCACGATGGGCGTCAGCTTGAGAGAGGCGCCCAGCGCCACCCACAGCGGCCCGCTGCCGCGGTTGACGCCCCACAGCAGCATGAGCACCAGCAGCGGCTGCACGTTGCCGAAGGCCGCTCCCTGCAGCTGCAGCGGCAGAAAGAAGGCGAAGGCCGCCCAGCCGGTCGGCCCCATCCTCAGGAGCGGAGCGGTGGAGATGAACGCGGCGACTCCCATCAGCCCGACCCACGCGGCAGCCACCGCCTCAATCGGGAAGGCGGTCAAGGGGACCCAGGCGGCGGCGAACCAGGGGGCGTATCGGTACAGGTCAGACGCATTTGCGGGACCCGGCGCGTAGAGCGTCTGCCCGCCGGCGAGCCGCTCCGCGGCGTGGTAGTAGGCCTGGACGTCGACGCCCAGCGGACGCGCCAGCGCGTACGTCAGCAGCGCGTACGAGGCCAGCGCGACGAGAACGGAAAGGCCGGCGGCCACCACTCCGAACGCCAGCCGGCCGGTCAGCGGCCGTGCAGGCCGCGACGCACGCTCCATACGGCGCCAGACAATACTCTCCCGGATGCTGCCGAGACGCTGGGTAATTGGTCTGGTGCTGGCGATCCTGTTCGCCACCACGATCATCCGCATCTGGCTGATCGCCGACCTGTGGCGATTCGAGGACGTCGACGCCTACTGGGACGCGGCGCTCCGCCTGCGCAACGGGCAGCCCCTCTATCCCGAGGGTATGAACCCGGACTACTACCGGGTCTTCCGCTACGCGCCATGGTTCGCCTGGCTGTGGGTGCCGCTGACCTACCTGCCGCAGCAGCTGGTCGAGTGGGCGTGGGGGGCTATCCTGGCCGTCGCCACGCTGGCGATCTTCTACGGCCTGCTCCGCCTGCGCTCCGCAGCGGCCGTCGCGCTGGCAATGCTCATCGCCCCGTGGCTCGTCTCGCTGGTCCAGGTGGGCAACATCCAGCCGCTGGTGGTGGCCGCGCTGGGCTTCGGCATGTCGCGCAGGAGCGCGCCGATCTGGATCGGCATCACGGCATCGCTCAAGGCGGTGCCGATCCTGTGGGTCATCGTTCTGCTGGCGCGCCGCCAGTGGCTGGCAGTCGTTGCCGCGATTGCCGTCGCCGCGCTGCTGGCTGGGACGTTCCTCCTGTACGACCTCGACGGCTACGTGACGGACCCGGGCGCTTCGGCGTTCTCGCTCTACTACTACGTCTCGCCGCTGGCGTGGGCCATCGGCGCGGTCATGTCGACGGCCATTGCCCTGTATCTGGCCTGGATCCGCTCTGACTGGGTCTGGCCGGCCGTGGCGGTGGCGGTGATGCTGGTGGCTCCGCGGTCGCACGTCACCTATGCGACCTATCTCGTCGTCGGGCTGCTGGGCGGCACGGCGGATCGGATCGGCCGATGACGCTGTCGACCATCGCGCGCCTTTCCGCATTCGCCATCGCGGTGATCGGATCCGTCCTGCTGATCGGCGCCGGGTTCACGCCGGACGTGCAACCCGATGCGGACGCCTACTGGCATGCCGCCCAACGCCTGCGGGAGGGGATGCCGCTCTACCTGCCTGCCGGTCAGGACGAGACCGAGATCTACCGCTATGCCCCGTGGTTTGCCTTCGCATGGCTGCCGCTGACCTACCTCTCACAGGACGCCGCGTTCGTCGTCTGGCGGGGCCTCCTGCTGCTGGCGGCGGTGGCCACGGTCGCGCCGCTGCTGCGCCGGCCATCGCCGGCATCCATCACGTTGAGCGTGCTCGTGTTTTCGCTGCTCGTCAGCAACCTGCCGGCGGGCAACGTCACCACGCTCATGGTCGGAGCGCTGGCGATTGGCCTGCGGACTCGCGCCGGACCGTTCCTGATCGGCGCCGCTGCCTCCCTGAAGGTGTTCCCGATCCTGCTGGTGGCGGGCTACCTCGCAGAGCGGCGATGGCGCGAGGCCGCGATCTCCGTGGCGGTGGCCGCGGTCCTGTGGCTGCATGTCCTGGTCTTTGGGCTGAGCACCTATCCCACCACGACCGTGGGCGGGGAGAGCTTCTACCTTGGGGGCGTCTCGCTGCTGGCGATCCACCCGGCGCTGCTGGTCATCGGGGCAGCCGCATTCGGCCTGGTGGGCGCGTGGATGGTGCTTCGCCGGTCGCCCTGGA
>DASSNI010000266.1:0-22407 GCA_035701385.1 Candidatus Limnocylindria bacterium
GGTAGGGCTTCCCGTCGCGCTCGAAGGGCAGCACCAGGAACTTTCCGCGGCGCCAGGCCTCGCCGAGCGACGTTCCCGCCAGAGCCTTCAGCTCGTCCGGCGTGGAGCGCAGCAGGATGGGAGCTGGCGCGCTGGCTTCCCGCACGACGCGCCCGGTCGCCCGAGCGGCCAGCTGCTCGGCCACGACCGTGAGATCCGGGAGCTCAGGCACGCGGGGGACCCATTGACCGTATGGTATGCTGCACCGGCTCTGTAGCGAACAACCGCATAGCCGCGCGCCATGCGCGTTCGGTTCTCAGCACTAGGAGGAGCCCCAAGTCGAGCAAACGACGGAACGTCGCTTCGCCCCGAACTGGTTTCTTGAACGCTCTCCCTGTGTGGAGGGCGTTGTTGTTGCCGCGGAGACATTGACCATCAAGGAGCGTATCGACTTTTGACCGACGAAACCAAGCAGCCACCCGCCGATCCGGAGGCCAGCGAGGCCGCGGTTCCCGAGCAGGAGCCCGCGGAGCAGGAGGCCATCCAGGCGGAGCCGATGCAGGAGGAGGCGCCTGAGGCCGCTTCCACCGCCGAGGAGCCCCAGGCGCCCGCCGCCGAGGCCGAGGCGGCCGACCTCCCGGTCGAGACCGAGTCGGAGGCTGCTGACACCGCCGCCACCGCGGAGCGGGCGGCGGATGAGCCCGCGGCCGCACCCGAGGCCGAAGAGGCACCTGCGGCCGCCGAGCCGGAGGCCGCTGCCCAGGCCGAGGCCGCGGCTGAGCCCGAAGCTGCAGCTGAGCCCGAGGCCGAGCCCGAGCCGGAGCCCGCTGCGGCATCGGCATCCGCTGCGTCCGACTCCGATGCCGGCATGACCATGGCCGACCTGCTTGATGATCCCGACAACGAGGTCAAGAGCCTCAAGCATGGCGACGTGGTCGAGGGCAAGGTCGTGCGCATCGACCCGGACGAGATCCTGGTTGACTTCGGCGGCAAGAGCGAAGGCGTCGTCTCGAACCGTGAGCTGATGGGCCGCCGCGGCCCGCGCGAGGGTGGCGACGAGTCCCGTCCCGAGCTGAAGGTCGGCGACGAGGTCCTCGTCTACGTCCTGCAGCCCGAGTCACCGGAGGGCCACGCCGTCCTGTCGCTGCGTCGCGCCGGCCTGGAGCGCAAGTGGCGCGCCATGCAGGAGCGCTTCGACGCGGGCGAGATCGTGGAAGCGCGGGTCATCGACCACAACAAGGGCGGCCTCATCGTCGACCTGGGCGTTCGCGGCTTCGTGCCGATCAGCCAGATCGTCGACTTCCCGCGCCGCCCGCGCGACGAGCAGCCGCGTGACGCGGCCCAGGAGATCGCCGAGAAGCTGCAGCCGTTCGTCGGCCGCACCCTGCGGCTGAAGATCCTGGAGGTCAACCGCAAGGCCAACCGCCTCATCCTGTCGGAGAAGGTGGCGCTGTACGAGGAGCGCCGCGAGAAGCGCGACGAGCTGTTCAGCAGCCTGCAGGTCGGGCAGCGGGTCAACGGCGTCGTGCGCAGCATCGCGCCGTTCGGCGTCTTCATCGACCTGGGCGGCATCGACGGGCTGGTCCACAAGAGCGAGCTCTCCTGGAACAAGGTCAACAACCCGGAGACCGCCTACCAGATCGGCGAGGAGGTCGAGGCCGAGGTCATCGACATCAACCACGAGCGCGGGCGCATCAGCCTCTCCATCCGGCGGCTGCAGCCCGATCCGTGGCAGGAGTCGGTGGCGAAGTACCAGATCGGCGACGTCATCGAGGGCACCGTCACCAAGCTCGTGAACTTCGGCGCCTTCGTGCGCGTGGAGGAGGGCCTCGAGGGCCTCATCCACATCAGCGAGCTGTCCAACCAGCGCGTGGCTCATCCGGGCGATGTGGTGAAGGAGGGCGAGGTCCTCAAGCTGAAGATCATCAGCCTGGACTCCGAGCGTCACCGGCTGGGACTCAGCCTGAAGCAGGCCGAGGATCGGCCGGCAGCCGCTCCCGTCCCGGCGGCCGCCATGCCGTCCCGCTTCGAGGAGCGGCCGCAGCGCAGGGATCGCGGCCGTGACCGCGACCGCGGGCGCCGCGACCGCGACTATCGTCCGGAGGACGCCATCAGCGAGCCGGACGAGGGGATCGACAACACGATGGCGGCCGCCTTCGCGTCGTCGGGCCTGCTCGACCAGTTCCGCGATCAGCCCGAGCAGGCCGCCGAGGCGCCTGCCGAGGCGCCTGCCGAAGAGCCGGTGGCCGCAGAAGCAGAGGCCGATGCGCCCGCGGCCGACGTGACCGCCGAGGCCTCCACCGATGAGGCAGCCGCCGAAGAGCCCGCCGCGGTCGAGGCCGAAGCCGAGCCGGAGCCCGTCGCCGAAACCGAGCCAGAGGCGGAGGCGGAGCCAGAGCCGGATGCGGAGGCCCAAACGGCCGATGCGCCAGCCGAGGCGGAAGCCGCGACCGAGGCGGAAGCCACGGGCGATACCGACGCCGAGCCGGAGTCGGAGCCGGAGCCGGAGCCGGCGGAGAGCGCCAAGGCCTGATCCGAGGCGCTCACCCAGCGACCGCCGAGGCGGGCCCGGAAATCGGGCCCGCCTCGTGCATCCAATCCCGCATGATGAGCGTCACGTAGCACTACGACGTAGTACCTATTGAAGGCAGCGCCACATGGTGGTGCCGTACACTCCAACGTAGGTGGGTGCATCTGGAGCGTCCACCAGGGACCAGCGAGACCGCGACCATGGACCGATTCGACAAGTTCACAGACAGGGCCAGGAAGGTCCTCACCCTGGCACAGGATGAGGCCCAGCGGTTCAACCACAACTACATCGGCACCGAGCACCTGCTGCTCGGGCTGGTGCGCGAGGGCGAGGGCGTCGCTGCCCGCGTGCTCGAGAACATGAACGTCGAGCTGTCCAAGGTCCGCACCGCGGTCGAGTTCATCATCGGCCGTGGCGACCGCCCAGTCGTCGGCGAGGTCGGCCTCACCCCGCGCGCCAAGCGCGTGATCGAGCTGGCCATCGACGAGGCGCGGCGGCTGGGCCACAACTACATCGGCACCGAGCACCTGCTGCTCGGGTTGGTGCGCGAGGGCGAGGGTATCGCCGCGGGCGTGCTGGAGAGCCTGGGCGTCAACCTGGACAAGGTGCGCCACCAGGTCATCCACGTCCTCAGCCAGAGCACCAGCGTCTCGCCGACGCAGGAGTCGAAGCGCCCCTCCAAGACACCGACGCTCGACCAGCTGGGCATCAACCTCACCGACCTGGCGCGCGCCGGCAAGCTGGACCCGGTCATCGGCCGTGAGAAGGAGATCGAGCGCGTCATCCAGATCCTGGGCCGCAAGACGAAGAACAATCCCGCGCTGATCGGCGAGCCGGGCGTCGGCAAGACGGCCATCGCCGAGGCGCTGGCGCATCGCATCGTGAGCGGCGACGTCCCGGAGACGCTGTCCGACAAGCGCGTGCTCACCCTTGACATCGGGTCGCTCGTAGCGGGCACCAAGTACCGCGGCGAGTTCGAGGAGCGCCTCAAGAAGATCATCGAGGAGCTGCGCAGCAGCTCCGACAGCGTGCTGTTCATCGACGAGCTGCACACCCTGGTCGGTGCCGGCGCCGCCGAGGGAGCCATCGATGCGGCGAACATCCTGAAGCCGCCGCTCTCCCGCGGCGAGCTGCAGTGCATCGGCGCCACCACGCTGGACGAGTACCGCAAGTACATCGAGAAGGACGCCGCGCTGGAGCGCCGCTTCCAGCCGGTGATGGTCGAGGAGCCGACCATGGACGAGGCCGTCGAGATCCTGTTCGGCATCCGCGAGCGCTACGAGGCGCACCACCACGTGAAGATGACCGACGAGGCGCTGCGTTCGGCGGTCGACCTCAGCGTCCGCTACGTGGCCGACCGCGCCCTGCCGGACAAGGCCATCGATCTCATCGACGAGGCGGGATCGCGCGTACGGCTGCGCAAGGCATCGGCTCCGCCGGAGATCAAGGAAGCCCAGAAGGACCTGGAGGAGATCACCCGCCAAAAGGACGAGGCGATCGCCGGCCAGGACTACGAGGGCGCCGCGCGGCTCCGCGACGAGGAGGCGCAGGCCAAGGAGAAGATCGAGGAGCTGAAGGCGGCCTGGCACGAGGAGTCGGCCAAGGACACGCCGGAGGTGACCGAGGACGACATCGCGCAGGTCGTCAGCATGTGGACCGGCATCCCGGTCATCCGCATCAGCGCGGAGGAGTCGGAGCGCCTGCTGCACATGGAGGAGGCGCTGCACCGCCGCATCGTCGGCCAGCAGGAAGCCATCGACATCGTGTCGAAGGCGGTGCGCCGTGCGCGCGCCGGGCTGAAGGACCCCAAGCGGCCCATCGGCTCATTCATCTTCATGGGACCCACCGGCGTCGGGAAGACGGAGCTGGCGCGGGCGCTGGCCGAGTTCATGTTCGGCAGCGAGGACGCGCTCATGAAGATCGACATGAGCGAGTTCATGGAGCGCCACAACGTGTCGCGGCTGGTCGGCGCCCCGCCGGGCTACGTCGGCTACGACGAGGGCGGCCAGCTGACAGAGGCGGTGCGGCGCAAGAGCTACAGCGTTGTGCTGCTCGACGAGATCGAGAAGGCGCACCCGGAGGTCTTCAACATCCTGCTGCAGATCCTGGAGGACGGGCACCTGACCGATGCCAAGGGCCGGCGGGTCGACTTCCGCAACACGATCATCATCATGACAAGCAACGTCGGCGCGCAGCAGCTGCAGAAGGACACGTCCATCGGCTTCCGTGCCGGTGCGCCGGACACCGCCGCCCAGGCCACGGCCGACTACGAGCGGATGAAGGACAAGGTGCTGGGGGAGCTGAAGAACGCCTTCCGCCCCGAGTTCCTGAACCGCATCGATGCCACGGTGGTGTTCACCCAGCTGAGCCGCGAGCAGATCCGCGAGATCGTGGACATGCTGCTCACCCGGGTGAAGGCGCAGCTTGCCGGCCAGCAGATGGAGCTGGAAGTCACCGATGCCGCCAAGGACGCGATCATCGCCAAGGGCTACGACCAGGCTTTCGGGGCGCGGCCGCTGCGGCGCGAGATCCAGAACCAGATCGAGGACCCGCTGGCGGAGCAGGTGCTGATGGCCAGCTACGAAGCCGGCGACACGATCGTCGTCGACGCCGCGCCGAACGGTGAGGGCCTGTCCATCGCCAAGAAGGCCGCGTCAACGCGCGAGCACGCGAAGTCTGGCGCGGGGTCCTCGAAGAGCAGCTGACGGCACGCCTGTGCTGTTGGCTCGGACTGTCGGTGCACTGATCGGGGGAGTGCTGGGCTTAGCCGCCCTGGCGCTGCCCCTTGGCGAGCTGTGGACCGGCCCAACTGACTTGCCGATTGAGTTGTCATGGATTGGGGTATGGGCCGGCTGTGCGGCGGGATGGTGGCTCGGTCCGGCCATGGCGCCTCACAATCGTGCACCGGGCGGCCGCGTGGCTTTGCTATTCGTGGCGGGCGTAGCGGTAGCGTCCCTTCCAGTCCTCGCAATTGACGGCATCTTTCTCGGCATGGAACCGACCACGGAGCCGTGGCCCGTTCAGCCCGGAGCTGCCGCGTGGGCGTTCATCGCCGCCGCGACGTACTCGCCGCTCATTGCCGTGATTGCCGTTCCCGAGTCGTTCCTCTGGGCACTTGTGGTGAGGCTCGCATTGAAGAGCTCCGCAAGCGTTGTCCCCCAGTTGACCTTCCCCTCGAAACGCGGGCCGGTAACGCGGCCGTAAGCCGCCGCGTGGCACTATCGGCAGGTGCCTGCCGTTCGCTCCGTCCACGTCTGCCAGCAGTGCGGGGCCGAGTCGCCCCGCTGGGCCGGGCAGTGCCCGTCGTGCGGCGCCTGGAACACGCTGGTCGAGACGGTGGTCGCCAAGGCCACGCCCGCGGCACGCGCCCGTGAGCGGCGGCTGACGCCACTCGCCGTGGGCGCCGTGTCGCCCATCACCGACGTCTCCAGCGCCGAGGCGGAGCGCCTGGTGAGCGGCCTCGGGGAGGTGGACCGGGTGCTGGGCGGGGGCTTCGTGCCCGGCTCGATCGTCTTGTTCGGTGGCGACCCGGGGATCGGCAAGAGCACCCTGCTGTTGCAGCTCGCCGCGCGGCTGGCCGCCGGCGCCGGCCCGGTGCTGTACGTGACCGGCGAGGAGTCGGCGGCGCAGGTCCGCGGCAGGGCCGAGCGCGTCGGGGCCGTGACCGCCGGCCTGGGGCTGGTGGCAACCACCGAGCTCGACACCGCCCTGTCGGCCATCGCGTCCGAGGCGCCGGCGCTCGCCGTGGTGGACTCGGTGCAGACCCTGGCTTCGCCCGAGCTCACCGGCCCGGCCGGCAGCGTGGGCCAGGTGCGCGAGGTGGCCTCGCGACTGGCCGAGATCGCCAAGGCGGGACGTACCTGCGTGGCGCTGGTCGGGCACGTGACCAAGGAAGGCACCGTGGCGGGGCCGCGCACGCTGGAGCACCTGGTCGATGCGGTCATCTACCTGGAGGGGGAGCGGCTCGGCGCCACGCGGCTGATCCGCGCAGCCAAGAACCGCTTCGGCTCGACCGACGAGGTCGGCGTGCTCGAGATGCGCGGCGACGGCCTGGTGGAGGTCCCGGACGCCAGCCGCTTCTTCCTCGAGTCGGAGCAGCCACCCGTGGCGGGCAGCGCGGTGACCATCGCGCTGGAGGGGACGCGGCCGCTGGCGGTGGAGATCCAGGCGCTGGTGGCGCCGTCGGGCGGCGGCTCGCCGCGCCGCGCCACCACCGGCATCGACGTCAGCCGCGTCCTGATGCTGATCGCCGTCCTGGCCCGCCACGCCGGACTGAACCTGACCGGCCACGATGTCTACGTCAACGTGGCCGGCGGCCTGCGCATCGAGGAGCCGGCGTCCGACCTGGCGGTGGCCATGGCCCTGGCGTCGAGCCTGCGCGAGCGACCGGTGAAGGCGGGCACGGTGCTGGCCGGCGAGCTGTCGCTGGCCGGGCGCATCCGCGCCGCCAGCCGGGCGGAGCGGCGCCTGGCCGAGGCGCGCCGCCTGGGCTTCGAAACGCTGGTGACCGGGCCGTCACGCGGCGAAGAGTCCCGGGAGCGGGGGATGCAGGTCGCCAGGGACGTGCGCGAGGCGGTGCGAATCGCGCTCGAGGAGCGCGGCTAAGGGCATCGGCCGCCCGTAGACGTGCTGTGGGGCAGGTGCTAAGGTGGCCGCCGCCCAAGCGGGCGAGGCGGCCTCGCGACCTTTCATTCATCCGTTGATTCATCCGGCCGTCGCAGCGACGTATATCGGTTCATATCGGTTCATTTCGGGCCTCATCAATTCATGACCAAGATCCTTCAGCTCGCGGGAGCTCTGTTCGCCACGCTCTTCGGCTTCGTGCTGGGGCTGCTGATCCTGCAGCGTGCCCCGGAGCTGATCGGCGATGCGAACCGGACGGCGTTCCTGATCGCGATGGTGGTCGCCGCCTTCCTGTTCGGCTACCTGGCCACGCCGTACATCACCGTCTACCCCACGCGCTGGGCGATCGACCGGCTCACACAGGCAGGCGCTGCCGAGTTCACGCTGGGCGTGGCGGCGGTGGTCATTGGCCTGCTCATGGGCCTGCTGGTGGGCGTCCCGCTTTCCGCCCTGGGCGGCACGCTGGGAGCGCTGCTGCCGCCGGCGGTCGCCATCCTGCTTGCCGGCGCGATGCTGTGGGCGACCCTCTACAAGAAGGACGTGCTGGTGCCGGCGCTTGCCGGCGTGCTCCCAGGCGCCCGCTCGCTGGGCAGGCCGCAGCAGGTGGTGATCGACACCAGCGCGGTGATCGACGGGCGGATCGTCGACATCGGCCGCACGGGCTTCATCCTGGGAACCCTGGTCGTGCCGCGCTTCGTGCTGGACGAGCTGCAGCGCATCGCCGACTCGCCGGACGCCATCCGCCGCAACCGCGGGCGCCGCGGCCTGGAGATGCTGGCGGCACTGCAGCGCGACTCCATCAGCCCCGTGGAAGTGAGCGAGGCCGCCTACCCGGAGATCAACGAGGTGGACGCCAAGCTGGTGGCCTACGCCCGCGACAACAACGCGGCCATCCTGACCAACGACTTCAACCTGAACCGGGTGGCCGAGCTGCAGGGGATCCGGGTGCTGAACATCAACGAGCTGGCCAACGCGGTGAAGGCGGTCGTGCATCCCGGCGAGGAGATGGCCGTCAAGATCATCCAGGAGGGCAAGGAGCCCGGGCAGGGCGTGGGCTACCTGGAGGATGGCACCATGATCGTGGTCGAGGGCGGCAGCCGCTACATGGAGAAGGAGGTCGGCATCACCGTGACCCGGGTCCTGCAGACGGTTGCCGGCCGCATGATCTTCGCCCAGCCCCGCGAGTCCGCCGGCTCCTGAGGTCCGACTGATGCGCCGATGAGCTCGCCGGTTGCCGCCATCCTGGTCGCGGCCGGGCAGAGCCGCCGGTTCGGCGCCGACAAGCTGTGGATCGACATGTGGGGGCGCCCCGTCTGGCGCTGGGGCCTGGACACGCTGCTCTCCGTGCCCGGCATGTTGCGGGTGGCCGTCGTCGTCCCGGCCGATTCCGTCGAGCGATTCCATGAGGCGCTCCCCGAGGACGCCGGTGAGCGCGTCCAGGTGGTGGCCGGTGGCAGCGAGCGGACCGACTCGGTGGTGGCGGGCATCGCGGCCCTGACTGCCGCCGGGGTGGAGGAGGACACGCCGGTGCTCGTGCACGACGCCGCGCGTCCGGCAGCGACGGTCGAGCTCATGGTGCGCATGGTGGCCGCCGTCCGATCGGGCACCGGCGCCGTGCCGCTGGTGCCGATCGCCGACTCCCTGAAGACACGGGACGCCAGCGGCCGCGTGACCGGCGCCGTGGACCGCGACGCGGTGCACGCCGCGCAGACGCCGCAGGGCGCGACGCTGGTCCAGCTCCGCGCGGCGATGGAGGAGACGCACGCCTGGGGACGCCCCGCAACCGACGAGGCAGCGGCCATGGCCTCCGGCGGTATCCCGGTGCAGGCGGTGGACGGTGAGCCGATGAACCGCAAGCTCACCGAGCCGATCGACGAGCCGATGCTGCGCGCCATCCTGGCCTCCTGGTCGGCGCCGATGGGCGCGCCGGACGTGTCGGGCGGCGCTCGCGCCGGCATTGGCTTCGATGCGCACCGCCTGGAGGATGGCCGGCCGCTCCACCTGGCCGGCCTGGAGTTTCCCGGCGAGCGTGGCCTGGCCGGTCACTCGGACGGGGACGCCGCCCTGCACGCGGTGATCGACGCCCTGCTGGGCGCGGCCAGCCTGGGCGACGTCGGGGCCATGTTCCCGCCCGACGACGGGCGGTTCCGTGACGCCGACTCCGGGGAGCTGCTGCGCCTGGCGGTGACCCGCCTCCGGGAGTCCGGCTGGGCGCCGGCCGGCCTGGACCTGGTGATCGTCGCGCGCCGGCCGCCGATCGCCCAGCGCCGCGACGACATCGCCAGGCGCCTGGGTGAGCTGACCGGGCTGGATCCGTCGCTCATCGGCGTAAAGGGCACGACCTCGGACGGCCTCGGCTTTGCCGGCGGCGAGGGCATCGCCGCTTTCGCGGTGGCGACCGTGGCCCCGGCAGCGTCCGGTTGAGCGAGCTCATCGGCGGCCGGCGCCCGGTGGCCGAGGCGTTCGCGGCGGGGCGGCCGGCGCATCGGCTCTTCGTCTCTGCGTCTGCCCGGATGAACCCGGAGCTGAAGAACATCCTGGCCGCGGCGCGCGAGGCCGGACTGCCGGTCGAGCAGGTACCGGGCGACGAGCTGGGTCGCATGGCCGGCTTCGACGGCCACCAGGGCGTGCTGCTGGAGGTCGGGGAGCGGCGCTACGCCGACGTGGCGGAGATGCTCGGCCGCGCCGCCGTTCGCCGCAGCGATCCGCTGATCCTGGTGCTGGAGAACCTGCAGGACCCCACGAATTTCGGCACCCTGCTGCGTTCCGCCGAGGCGGCAGGCGTGGATGGCGTGGTCTTTCCCGAGCGTGCATCGGCGCCGCTGTCAGCGGCAGCGGTGAAGGCGAGCGCTGGAGCCTCCGAGCATCTGCTGCTGGCGCGCGTCGACAGCCTCGGCCAGGCGCTGCGTGACCTGCAGGCGCGCGGCCTGCACCTGGTGGCGGCGGACCAGGACGCGCCGGCATCGGCATGGGAAACGGACCTCACTGGGCCGCTGGCGGTGGTAGTGGGCAGCGAGGGAGAGGGCGTGTCCGGCGCCACCCGCCGCCGGGTCGACCTCCTCGTCGGCTTTCCGATGTCCGGCCACGTCGCCTCGCTGAACGCGGCCACCGCCGGCGCCCTCCTCCTCTTCGAGGTCGTGCGGCAGAGGTCAGCGGCCACCCGCGGATAGAATCAGGCAGGAGCCAGGCCGACGTAGCTCAACGGCAGAGCAGCGGTTTTGTAAACCGCCGGTTGTGGGTTCGATTCCCTCCGTCGGCTCCAGCCCTACTCCGGCTCGGCCACCGGCAGGCCAACGCTTCCTGACGGGGCTCGCTCGCCGCGGGTCATGAGCCAGATCGTCACCCCGCCGATCACGTAGCCGCTGCCCTGCACGATCAGCAGGGCGACCACCGGCACCACTTCGCCCAGAAACCCGGCTGCGATCGCGCCGACCAGCGAGCCGAGGGCGCCCACTGCGCCCAGGGCACCGATCACCCGCCCGCGATGACTGTCAGAGGTCATCTTCTGCTCGAGCGTCGTCCATGCGGCCATCATCCCGGCGCCCGGCACGCCGACGATGACCATCACCACCAGCGCCGGGCCGATGTGCGGGAACCAGGCAGGGTAGGTGAACAGCCCCAGGTCGATGAGGCCGAACAGGACCGCGCTGCCGATCACCAGCCGCAGCGGGTCGATGCGCGGCCCCAGGCGCGCGATGACGAAGGCGCCGGCGAAGCCGCCGATGGCCTGCGTGGCCAGGAGCAGCCCGTAGCCGGTGCTGTCGGAGTGCAGCGCATCAATCGTCCACGGCACGAAGAGCGTGGCGGTCAGGCCCTCGCCGATGCGGGTGATGAGGAAGAACGCCAGCAGCGCGCGCAGGATCGGCTGCCCGAGCGTGACCCGCAGGCCGTCGCGCCACTCGTGCACGAGGCGGCGCCATGCGGTGAGCGCCTCGTGCTCCAGCGAGTCGTGCCGTTCGGCCCGACCCCGGGTGGTCCGGATGGACGCAATCAGGCCCGCTGCCACCACGAACGAGGCGGCATCGATCAGCGCGACCGCAGTCAGGCCGCCCCACGCCACCACCAGGCCGCCGATCACCGGGCCGATGAGCCGCGCCAGGTGGTTGTTCAGGCCGTTCAGCGCGTTGGCGGTGATGAGATCGTCATCCTCGTTCTCGAGCAGGTTGGGCAGCAGTGCGTTCTCGGCGGGGCCGAACAGCTGGTCCAGCGCGCTGGCGGTGAGCAGCACGGCGTAGGCAACCCACAGGCCGAGGGCATCGATCGCCAGCAGCGGCAGGATGGTGATCGCCAGGATGAGGTCGATGACGACCATCAGGCGACGGCGGTCCCATCGGTCCACGAACACCCCGCCGATGGAGCCCAGCAGGATGGTCGGCACCAGGAAGGCGAGCACCATGCCGCCGGTGGCGAGGGTGGAGCCGGTGCGCTTGTAGATCTCCAGCGGCAGGCCCACGATGAGCACCCAGTCGCCGATCATCGAGATCAGGCCACCGAGCCACAGGCGGGCGAAGTTGGGCTGGCGGAGGATGCGCCACATGCGGCCGATTATCATGGGCGCTGCCCATGACCGCTCTTCCGCCTGGTTTTCGCGCGCGTCCCGTCCGGCCGGAGGCCGATGTGCCGGCTGTCCTCGAGCTGTGCATCGCCGCGTCGGTCCACGACCGGGGCGTCACCGACGTCGACGAGCGGATGGTGCGCGAGGCCTACTCGCTGCCGTCGTTCACGGCGGAGACCGACTCGATGCTCGTCGAGGATGCGTCAGGGCGCGCCGCCGCTATCGCCGAGTACTACGACGGCGAATCGCTGCACGTGGCGCCGTACCTGTTCCTGCGCGTGCTCCCGGAGCATCGGCAGCCGGAGCTGCTGGCGCCGATGCTGGCCTGGGCTGCCGAGCGCGCCGCGCGCAACGTGTCGCTGGCGCCCGACGGTTCGCGAGTAGGGATGCACACCGACCTGGAGGCCGGCAACAGCTCGACCATCGCGGCACTCGAGGCCGCCGGCTGGCACCACGACCGGACGAACTGGACCATGGAGATCGACCTCGATCCAGCCGCGTCACTGCCAGAGCCGGTTTGGCCCGAGGGGATCACCGTCCGCAGCGCAGACCTCGACCGCGACGCCCGTGCCGTCCACGCGGCCGAGACGGACTTCTTCAGCGACCATTACGGCTTCACGCCGAACCCGTTCGAGGAGTGGTGGCACTTCCGCACCCGCTTCTTCACCCCGGAGCCCGAGCTGTGGATCCTGGCCATGGACGGCGAGGAGATCGGCGGCATGGCGCTCTGCTCCTCGCAGCGCCCTGGTGAGCCCGATCTCGGCTGGATCAGCACGCTGGGGGTGCGGCGTGACTGGCGGCGGCGTGGCCTGGCGCTGGCCATCCTGCACCACTCCTTTGCGCTGCTCGCCGCCAAGGGGAAGCGGCGCGCCGGCCTGGGCGTCGACGCCCAATCGCTGACCGGCGCCACGCGGCTGTACGAGAAGGCCGGCATGCGCGTCGTGCGCGAGGCATACGAGTACGAGCTCGTCGTGCGCGAGGGGAAGGACCTGCGGACGGTGAGCCTGGAGGAGCCTGCGGCGACCTCCCCTTGAGGCGTCCGTTTCGGTCCGATATACTCCGCCACCGGTCCGCCGTCACCACCGGCGGGCTTCGGATTCAGTGGGTAGGTTGAGCAGGTGGTGAGCTCCGCTGACTGTAGATCAGCCGTCTTTGACTGTGGGGGTTCGATTCCCTCCCTGCCCACCAGCACACGCGTTTCCCCGGCGACCATCGGCGACATCCGCGGCCAAATCCAATACGCAGATTTACCAACATAGACCGATGGTTGCCCAGTATCGGTCGTTCGGCACAGAATCACGGCGCGCCCACGTAGCTCAGTAGGCAGAGCACTTCCTTGGTAAGGAAGAGGTCTCCGGTTCGAGCCCGGACGTGGGCTCCATCCCCGGACAGATGGAGGCCGTGACAGCACACCTGTGGATCCGAACGTCGTCCTTCCGTTCCTCTCCTCGCTCTTGTCGTTCGTGTTCGCCGTGCTGGTCGGTGACCAGTGGATGCGACGGCGGCAGCCGTACCAGCTGGTGTGGACGATCGGCCTCCTGTTCTACGGCATCAGCGCCGGCACCGAGTTTCTGGGTGGAGCCTTCGGCTGGAACGAGCCCCTGTACCGGACCTGGTACCTGATCGGCGCCTTCTACGTTGCCTCCTGGCTTGGCATGGGCACGGTGTACCTGCTCTCGAAGTCGCGGTTCGGCTACTTCGTGGCGTTCACCCTGCTGGTCGGCGGCCTGTTCGGGCTCGCCATCCGCGGCCGATACCCGGACTCCGGCGCGCTGGGCGCGGCGGTCATCGGCTTTGCGCTGGTTGCTGCCGTGGTGGTCGCGCTGGTCACCTGGCGGGCGCGTGCCTGGTCCGGCCACGCCGCCATGGCCGTGCTGCTGGCCGGCTCGATCGGCGCGGCGATCATGGTGCTGACCGCGCAGCTCACACCGCCGGGCTACGCGGTGGACCCCGGCACCGGCGTGCCGGTCGGCTCGGCGATCCCGGGCCAGGTGCGCGTGCTGGCTGCGCCGTTCAACATCGCCGGCGCCCTGGCACTTGTGGCGGGAGCGATCTTCTCGGCCTACGTCTTCATGCCGAAGCGCAAGGTCCTGCGGGGGCGCCAGCTGCCGCCGGTCGTCGCCCAGGTCTACGGCCTGGTGACGGTGGTGGTGAACTTCGTGGCGTCGGTGCCTCGGGCGTGGAGCGCGTTCCGCGAGGGGACGCTCAACTCGCGCGTGCCGGCCACGCTGCTCATCGCGTTGGGCGGCTTCATCCCGGGCTGGACCAGCGGCCTGAACCGCTTCGGCGTGACCTGGTCCTTCTATCTCGGGGAGCTGCTGGGCGTGGTGTTCATCTTCCTCGGCTTCCTGGTGAGCATCGAGGTGTTCAGCGACTTCCGGCTGCCCTTCACCCGGATCGTGCTGGCGCGGCGCGACCGGCGCGAGGCCGCCAAGCCGTCCGAAGCGACCGACGCGTAGCCGCGCTCGTTGACATCGGCTTCGGCTGAGCCGTACAATCCTGCGACTTCCCCCGGGTCCCCTGCCTTACTTAAGGTTGGCCGGATCCGGCGGCGAACTGGAGCTGACGACAGGAATCAACCGTGGCCAAGGCCGAGAACCGACCGGTGATCTCGCTGGCGTGCACCACCTGCAAGGAGCGCACGTACAGCACCCGCAAGAACAAGAAGAACGACCCCGGGCGGCTGGAGCTGAACAAGTTCTGCCCCCGCTGCCGGCAGCACACGCTGCACCGCGAGACGAAGTAGCGCGCCGGAGGGGTGTAGCTCAATTGGTAGAGCACTGGTCTCCAAAACCAGCGGTTGCAGGTTCGAGTCCTGTCGCCCCTGCCACCCCCGTCGCGTCTACGCCGTTCGCGGCAACAACCATTCCAGGAGCTGACTGACCAGATCGTGTTCGGGCGAATTCAGACCTACCTGACCGAGGCGTGGTCGGAGCTGCGCAAGGTTGCGTGGCCCACGCGCCAGACCGTCATCAACCTGACGCTGATCGTGCTTGCCGTATCGATCGCCGTCGGGGCGTATATCGCCGTGCTCGATCTCGGGCTGACCAGCCTGCTGGACCAGGTGCTCTGATGAGCGACGAGACGCGCACCCTGCCCGTGCAGGACGAAGAGACCCCGGTCGACATCGAGGACACCCTGACCGAGCAGGCGGAGCCGATGGGGGACGCCGAGCCGGAGCAGGCCGCGGAGCCGATGGAGGCCACGGAGCCCACAGAGGCCGAGGCGCCTGCGGAGGCGGACGAGCCGATGGAGGTCGAGGAGGTCGACGAGCCGATGGCCGCCGAGGCGGATACCTCCGAGGCGGATACCGCCGAGGCCGAGACGGCCGAGCCCGATCCCGTCGCCGAGCGAACCCGCTCGGCCGAGGCGCAGCAGGCCGCTCGCCTCTCCCGCGAGGCGCCGCTGCCCGCCGGCGAGGACACGTCCGGCAAGCAGTGGTACGTGATCCACACCTACTCCGGCTACGAGAACAAGGTCAAGGCCAACCTCGAGCACCGCATCGAGTCGATGGGCGTCGAGGACCAGATCTTCCAGGTGCTCGTGCCGATGGAGGAGGAGATCGAGATCAAGAACGGCCAGCGCCAGACGGTGAACAAGAAGGTGTTCCCCGGCTACGTGCTGGTCGAGATGGCGATGTCCGACGAGTCGTGGTACGTGGTCCGCAACACGCCGGGCGTCACCAGCTTCGTCGGATCGGGCAACCGCCCGACCCCGCTGGTCGAGGCCGAGGTCAAGAAGATCCTCAAGCAGATGGGCGTCGAGGCGCCGAAGTTCAAGCTGCAGTTCACCAAGGGCCAGAGCGTGCGCGTCAAGGATGGCCCGTTCGCCGAGTTCATCGGCACCGTGGACGAGGTGAACCCGGAGAAGAACAAGGTCAAGGTGCTGGTCAGCATCTTCGGCCGCGAGACGCCGGTGGAGCTCGACTTCCTGCAGATCGACAAGCTCTAGCGTTTTGAGCCGATGGCGGCCGTGCGGCCGCCGCAAGCGAGGGAGGAGCGTGATCCGCTCCGCCAGGACCTCAGAGGAGAAACATGGCAAAGAAAGTCCGCGCGATCCTGAAGGTGCAGGCGCCTGCCGGCGCCGCCACCGCCGCCCCGCCCGTCGGGCCGGCGCTCGGCCAGCACGGGATCAACATCATGGAGTTCATCAAGGCCTTCAACGAGCGCACCGCCAACATGCGCGGCTACGTCGTTCCGGCCGAGATCACGGTCTTCGAGGACCGCTCCTTCACCTTCGTCACCAAGGCCCCGCTGGCCGCCGCGCTGCTGAAGCGCGCTGCTGGCGTGGAGTCGGGCAGCGCCCAGCCGAACCGCGAGAAGGTCGGCCGCGTGACCCAGGCGCAGCTGCGCGAGATCGCCGAGACCAAGATGCAGGACCTCAACGCCAACGACGTGGAGCACGCCATGCGCATCGTGGCCGGCACTGCCCGCAGCATGGGCATCGAGGTGGCCGACTGATGGCACGCCACGGACGCAAGTACCTGGAGGCGGCCAAGCTCATCGAGGCCGAGAAGCGCTACCCGCTGGACGACGCCGCCGAGCTCCTGCCGAAGCTGTCCACTGCCAAGTTCGACGCCACCGTCGAGGCGCATCTGCGCCTGGGCGTTGACCCGCGCCACGCCGACCAGCTGGTGCGCGGCACGGTCGTGCTGCCGCATGGCACCGGGCGCAGCTCCCGGGTCATCGTCTTTGCCCAGGGCGAGAAGGCACAGGAGGCGCTGCGCGGCGGCGCCGACGAGGTGGGCGGCGAGGACCTGGTGAAGCGCATCGACGATGGCTGGTTCGACTTCGATGTGGCCATCGCCACGCCCGACATGATGGGCACGGTCGGCCGCCTGGGGAAGAAGCTCGGGCCACGCGGCCTGATGCCGAACCCGAAGTCGGGCACCGTCACCTTCGACATCGAGCGGGCGGTGAGCGAGATCAAGTCCGGCCGCATCGAGTTCAAGGTCGACCGCGCGGGCATCGTCCACGCCCCGGTGGGCAAGGCCAGCTTCACGCCCGACCAGCTGCGGGCCAACGTGGCGACCCTGGTCGACGCGGTGAACCGCGCCAAGCCGACCGGCGCCAAGGGCACGTACCTGCGCACGCTGACCCTGGCACCCACCATGGGGCCCGGGGTCCGCATCGACATTCCATCGGCGTTGGCGGCAGCCAACGCCTGACCATTTGCCGATGGTGGCCGCAGCGGCTACCATCGGCCGGCCCAACTGAATCACCGCCGAAGACAGCGATGCGTCCGGGTGCAAGCCCCGGACAAATTGCCGGCCCATTGAGGCCGGCGGCACGCCGAGGCACGAAAGGATCCACCTGGACGGTCCGTCGTGCCGACGCGCGCGGACCGTTTCTCATATCCAGCGACGAGGATCCATTTCATGCCGACCGATGCCAAGCGACAGGCGGTCAGCGAGCTCGCCGAGATGCTGCGCAACAGCACGGCGATCGCGGTGGCCGACTATCGCGGTCTGAAGGTCTCGGAGATGCAGACCGTGCGACGCACGCTGCGCGCCAATGGCGTTGAGCTGCACGTCGCCAAGAACCGGCTGCTGAAGATCGCCGCCGACGAGGCCCAGCTGAGCGAGCTGAAGCCGCTGCTCGAGGGTCCTACCGCCCTGGCGACAATCTCCGGCGACGAGGTCGCCCTGGCCAAGGCCCTGCAGGACGCCTTCCGCCCGTTCCGGGTGGTGAGCGTGCGCGGCGGCATGCTGGGCGATCGGGCGGTGGACGCCGCCAGCCTGTCCCGCATGGCCAGCCTGCCGAGCCGCGAGGTGCTGCTGGGCAAGTTCGCCGGCGGCATCGCCAGCCCGCTCACGGGCTTCGCCGGGGTGCTGGCCGCCAACCTGCGCAACCTGGCCGGCGTGCTGAACGCCGTGGCCGATCAGAAGCGACAGACGCAAGAGCCGGCCTGATCGGCCGGGCATCCACGAAGGAGTAGCACGCACATGGCAACCAAGACCCTGGGAAAGGACGAGATCCTCGACGCGATCTCGAACATGACCGTCCTCGAGCTGAGCGACCTGGTGAAGGCCGTCGAGGAGAAGTTCGGCGTGACCGCCGCCGCCCCGGTGGCCGTTGCCGCCGCGCCGGCCGCGGGCGGTGACGGCGCCGCCGCCGGTGCCGCCGGTGGCGAGGAGCAGACCGAGTTCGACGCGGTGCTGACCGAGGTCGGCGCCAACAAGATCCTGGTCATCAAGGCCGTCCGTGAGCTGACGGGCCTGGGCCTCAAGGAGGCCAAGGACCTCGTCGACGCGGCGCCGAAGGCCGTCAAGGAGGGCGTCGCCAAGGAAGAGGCCGAGCAAGTCAAGGAGAAGCTGGCCGAGGCCGGCGCGACCGTCGAGATCAAGTAGCCTCCCGCCCCACCAAGCACGAGGGCCGGTCCCGTTCGCGGGGCCGGCCCTTTGCGTGCCCCGGGTCTAGGAGCTGTAGCGCTGCACGGCGCCGATCAGCTCATCGATGCCGAACGGCTTGGGCACCACGCCGATGGCGCCGATCTCCTCCGCCCAGCGCCGCGCGTCGGCTGCCGCGGTCATGACAACCACCGGCGCCGCGATGCCGGCCTCGCGCAGGGCGGCGGCGAACCCCCAGCCATCCATGACCGGCATGCGCATGTCCAGCAGGACCAGCCGCGGCCGGCGCTGCGTGACCTTGGCCATGGCGTCCTGCCCGTCGGTGGCCGTCTCCACCGGGATGCCCTGCTCCTCGAGCAGATCGCGCACCGCGTTCCTGATCGCCGGATCGTCGTCCACCACCAGGACGGGATCGTTGGCCATCAGGCCGATGCCTCGCCGGGCAGCTCGTTGCCCGGCACCCGGCCGCCGGCATCCGCCGGCGGGGCCGTCTCGGGGTCGCTGGCCTGCGACTCCATCGGTTCCCCGGAAGCCGATGCCAAGGCACCGACCGGCTCACCGGCGACGGGGCCCAGGCGGACGGTGAAGGTCGTGCCCTCGCCCAGGCGGCTGCTGACGGCGATGTCGCCACCGTGCTCCTGGGCGACCTGGCGAACGATGTACAGGCCCAGTCCGAGGCCGCGGTAGCGCCGATCGTCGGCGTTCGCCCCGCGATGGAAGCGCTCGAACAGCAGCGGGATGTCAGCCTCCGGGATGCCGATGCCGTGGTCCCTGACACGGAGTGTCACCTCGCCGTTCTCATCGGCGACCGACACCGCCACCTTCTCCGATGCGTCGCTGTACTTCAGCGCGTTGCTCACCAGGTTCTGGATCAGCTGGCGGATGCGCGACGTGTCGAAGCTGCCGCGCACCGGGGAAGGGGCGTCCACCTCCACCCTGCCGCGCTCGCCGTCCAGCGTGGCCACCACGTCGCGAACCAGCGCTGCCAGGTCGGCCACCTCGCGGCGCGGCGGCCCGGCGTCCTGGTCGTGCTCGCTGCGCACGACGTCCAGGTAGTCCTCGACGAGCTGCTTCAGGCGCATGGCCTCGCTGTGGAGCGCCTCGGCGCGGCGTGCGTTGCGATCCTCGCCGCTGAAGGCGTTCCGCAGCAGCTCGCTGTTGATGAGGATCGTGGTCAGCGGGGTCCGCACGTCGTGGGCCACCACCGACAGGAAGTCGTCCTTCATGCGCGTCATCTCGCCCATGGCCTGCACCTGTGCGGCTTCGTGCAGCAGTTCGCGGGTTCGGAGCACCAGCGCGGCCTGCTCGGCCAGCATGCTGAGGACGGAGACCACGTCATCGGTGAAGAAGGGTGGACGGACCGCGTACGCGGTCAGCACGCCCAGGCGACGGTCGCCGCTGGTTACCGGCGCCGAGACGATGGCGCGGATGCCGGCTCGCCGGTATTCTTCCGCGCGCTCCGGCGCGTCGCGCTCCGCGCGACTGGTGGTCACCGGCTTCTGCAGGACGAAGGCGCGCCCGCTGATCGCCTCGCCGGGCGCCATGTGCGACAGCTCGCCCAGGTCGTCGCGGAACTCGATCGTGCCTCGCGCCTCGTCCCACAGGCCGATCCGGGCGCCCTGCGCGCCGGTGGCCGCGATTGCGGCGGCGGCGTACTCGGCGCCGATCTCGTGCGGGTCGCCGACGGTCAGCAGCTCGGCAGCGCTGGCCAGGGCCGACCGGATGGCCGGCTCCTGCCACCCCCGCTGCAGGATGGCCGGAGGGGCGAAACCAACGAAGTAGGCCACCACCGCGGCCAATGAGAGCACCTGCGTGGCCAGCGAGAGCGCGGGCGCCGTGGACGGAATCAGGGCGGTCACGCCAGCCAGGGCGATGACCAGCGCGATGAGCGCAGACCCCAGCGCCACGGCCTGCATCCGGCGCCGCGTGCCGCCGTGGGCGCGCCGCGACTCGCGCAGGAAGGCGAACGAGGCGTAGCCGCCGAAGACGACGAAGTGCGCCACCAGCGCCATCACGGCCGGCAGCGGCCACGGCTGTGGCAGCACGATGCCAAGCACCACCACGCCGACCACTGACAGGCTGGCGACCAGCATCGTCGTCCAACGACGGGGCTGGAAGTCATCGGCCAGGCGCAGCAGGAGGTAGGGGAGCGCCGCGATGCCGACCCAGCTGACCACGCCAACCGCGGGGTGATCCTCGGCGCCAACGAGGCGCGCGGCGTCGGTCACCAGCAGGATCACGGTGATCACGCCGAAGAACAGGAACGTGTCGAAGGCGACCCAGCTGCGCAGCCGGATGAGGCGCACGGCGGAGATGACGAACAGCGCCAGGTAGATCAGCTGGCTGATCGCGCTGAGGAACTCCTGGGCAGTCACCGTTCACCTCCAGGCATGCACGCCCGGAGGCGGGCACGCCCTATCGGCCGCTCGGTGGCCGGGCGTATCGTACAGGGAGGGGTCGCTGGGCCACCATGGCCCGACGTCAGGGGTCGTCAGTACCAGGCAAGCGCGCTTCAGGCGCCGATGTCGGCGTACACGTCCCAGCTCGCCAGCGTGCCCTGCGGCACGGCGACCGCGCTGAAGAGGCTCAGTGCTCGGTTCCGTGAGTCGGGCAGCACGCAGCCGATGCACTTCCATGTCACCGAGTGCGTCCACGTGGCGTATTCGGCAACGCCTTCGAGCCGGCCGCAGATCGTGGTGTGCACCAGGGTCTGCGTGCCGAGGAGCATGCCCGTCGGCGCTGTGTCCTGGCAGTCGCCGTCGTACGTCCCGGTGGGCCAGGCATCGAAGACGCGGTTCGAAGGCTCGCCGATGAGCTGGGCGCGGATGACCGCCCATCTTGGGCCGGAGGCGCCATCGGCTCCAGTGCTGCCGTACACCTCGAGCACGTAGTAGTCCTGGCTCGGGTCACCGTCATTGGTGAGCCGATGAGCCTGCCAGCAGAGGTCAGCCCAGCCGCCGTCGCCATCCGATATGCGTTCCATGCACTCGCCGCCGGCCGGGCCGGACGGTGCCATTGCCGGGCCGGGCCCGGGCGCAGGGTCGGGTTCGGGACTGCCTTCCAGGATTGCGTGAGCTCGCAGGGTGGTACCCGCCGTCGCGGGGATCGACGGCGACCACCGGAAGAACGCGACCGTTCCGGCAGCGACCAGGACGACGCCAAGCGAAGCCGTGACGACGCGCGCTAGGGAGGTCATCGCTCTACCTCAGGTCGGCGAAACACGCGCAGTGTATTCGTGCCGTCCAGCCCGAAGGGTCGGAGCTCAGACGTCGAGGACGAGACCTGGCCGGGCGACCCTGATGGGCCCGCTGAAGTGTCGGGATGCGGCGGCCACGCTGGCGTGGAGGTCCGTGCGCGGCATGAGGTGGGTGAGAACCAGCCGCTCGATGCTCGCTGCCGTGGCCTGGCGGCCGACGTCGGCTGCGCAGGACAGCGAGCCGACGAGCTCAGGGGGGACCTGGTCGGCATACGACGCCTCGGCGAGGAGCAGCGTCGCATCTCCCGCCAGGCGCACCAGCTCGTCGGATGGACCGCAGTCGCCGGTGTAGACGACGGTGGCTCCATCGGTCGAGATCCGAAAGCCGATGTTGGGGCGCGGGTGAGGAAGCGACGCGGTCGCCACCTCTAGTGGACCGATCGTGTAGACGGCGCCGGGTTCGACGTCGTGCACCACGTATGCGCCCGCCAGGACCGATGGATTGTCGAGCGCCAGTACCCCATCCAGCGCGCCGGGCAGTGCGTAGAGGGTGAGCGGTGGGACCGGCGGATCGGCCCAGGCTCGCGCGCGCAGGATCGGATTCAGGTCAGCGCAGTGGTCCGGATGGCCGTGGCTGACCAGCACGGCGTGGAGTCGCAGCGCCGTCTCGTGCGACAGTGCCGTGGCGACGCCGTAGCCGGGATCGATGAGAACCGCGAAGTCATCGGCCTCCAGCAGGTAGCCCGAGCAGGGCTGCCCCTCGCCCGGATAGCCGCCGCTGCCGCCGATCACCGTCAACCGCACCAGGTGAGCATGCCACGCCGGCGCCGTATCCTCTCGGGGTGGAGGCACCGTACGAGGGCGCATCGGCCAAGGCCATCGACCAGCTGGTGAAAGAGCTGCGGCCCGTCGTCGAAGGGGCTGAAGGGCTGTCGCTGGAGGCGGTCCTGGACCTGCCGGAGGCCAAGCAGCTGATCGCCGCCTGGGCGGTGAAGAACGACGTCGCCGCACTGGCGCGTGGCGGCAAGGTGGCCAGCTGGCTGGTGGGCGCGATGCGGCGGCGCATGGAGGATCAGGGGTGACGTGAGCCGGCGCGATGGGCGCACGATGCTCAATGACCGTCATCGTCGCCGCGCCGGGGCCGACTGCCGTCTTGCCTTGCTCAGTTCTCAGCC
>DASSNI010000267.1:0-6483 GCA_035701385.1 Candidatus Limnocylindria bacterium
GATCGGTGGATCGTTTGCTTCGCTTACGTTCTCCGGCTGACGGGGCGCATCGGCCCATGCGCCGGTCGCCTGCGCCAGCAGCTCGGCGACGTCCGAGACCTGGATATCGGTGCGCTGCAGGTCCGTGACGCCGTCGCGCAGCATGATCAGGCAGAAGGGGCAGGCGGTGGCCACGGTCGACGCATTCGTCGCCAGCGCGTGCTCGACGCGGCGGTGGTTGATGCGCTGCCCCTCGCGCTCCTCCATCCACATCCGCGCCCCGCCGGCCCCGCAGCACATGCCGCGACGGTGGTGCAGCTCCATCTCGGTCACCTGCTGGCCGGGCACCGACTCGACCACGCGGCGGCCCTCGTCATAGACCTGGTTGTAGCGGCCCAGGTAGCAGGCGTCGTGGTAGGCGACCATCGCCTCGTTGTGCTCAGTGGGAACCAGCCGGCCGTCGCGCACCAGCGTGTCCAGCAGCTGGGTGTGGTGGATGACCTCCACGCCGGCCAGGCCGAACTGCGGGTACTCATTGCGGATGGTGTTGAAGCAGTGCGGGCAGCTGGCCACGATGGTCTGCACGCCGTGCTGGTCGTGCGCCGCGGAGAGGGTGGCCACGTTCTCCTCGGCCAGCATCTGGTAGAGGTACTCGTTGCCGGCCCGCCGCGCCGGGTCGCCGGAGCAGGTCTCGCCGGAGCCGAGCACCGCGAACGGCACGTCGGCCTGCTTCAGCAGCTGGGCCATGGCCCGCACCACCCGGCGGTTGCGGTCGTCGAAGGCCCCGGCGCAGCCGACCCAGTAGAGGATCGGCGCGTCCCGACGACGCCTGCCGAAGATCGTGCGCCACGGGCGGTCCGGGTCAGCCGCCTCCGGGGTGACCACCGCATCCTGGCCGAGCACCGGCACGTCCAGGCCCCTGGCCCAGTCAAGCCGCGCGCTGCGAGGCTGACCCCACGGATTGCCGGCGGTCTCCATGTTGCGGAAGGCGGCGTTCAGCTCCTTCGGGTTGCGCCCTTCCTCCAGCACCAGGTTGCGCCGGATCTCGACGATCGAGTCCACGTGCTCGATGAGCACGGGGCAGCCCTCCACGCACCAGCCGCAGGTGGTGCACTGCCACACGGCCTCCTCGGGAATGGCGTTATCGACGAGGGGCAGCGACAGCGCCTCCACGGCGCGCTCCCGTGCCAGTCCCAGCGCCGTGTCGGATGCCTCCAGGCCGCCGTTCGCGCCGCCCTTGGCGGCACGCTGCGCCGAGGCGGCGGAAGCGAGCGCGGTCTCGGCCATCACGATCTGGTCGCGCAGCCCTTCCATGAAGTGCTTGGGGCTCAGTGTCTTGCCGGTCATGGACGCAGGGCAGAACTCCATGCAGCGGCCGCACTCGGTGCAGCTCATCGGGTCCAGCAGGTGGCGCCAGGTGAGGTCCTTCAGGCCCTTGGCGCCGAACACCAACTCCTCGCCGTCCTGCGGATCGGCTTCCAGGTCCATCTTGCGCAGCGCGCCCCGCGGCTCGAGGTTGCGGAAGTAGACGTTCGGCTCGCTGGTCAGGATGTGCAGGTGCTTGCTGTAGGGCAGGTACGTGCCGAAGACCAGCACGAAGCCGATGTGCAGCCAGCCGAAGGGGCCGAACCACGCCTGGGCGGCATCGGGGCCGATGGGTGCCAGCACGCCGGACAGCGGCCCGGCCAGGAAGGCCAGCGTCCGCCCGGGGTCGTCGGGGTGGGCGACGAAGCGCAGCGCATCCCCGATGAGCTCACTGCTGACCACGCCCAGTATCAGGCCAAGGATCACGAACGCGTCGCGCGACAGGGCAAGGCGCGCCGGCCGCGTGACAATCCGCCGCCAGGCCGCAACCGCCAGGCCGACCAGGACCAGGCCGATGAACAGGTTTGCCAGGCCCACCGCCAGCTTCCACAGCACGCCGCCGATCGGCCAGGCGAGCACCGTCTCCACCAGGCCGTTGGTGAGGTAGTTGCCGGTCGTGACCAGCAGCGCGATGAAGCCCCAGAAGATGAAGGCGTGCATGAGGCCCGGCACCGGGTCCTGCAGGAGGCGCTTCTGGGCGATGACGTACACGATGAAGCCCCAGATCCGCCGCAGCGGCTGGTCCAGCCGGTCCAGCGGCTGGCCGGAGCGCAGCACCGCCACGTGCCAGCGCGCGCGGCGCCAGAAGAAGGCCAGCGCCACGAGCGCGGCCACGACGACCAGCGGGTAGAACGGGATGCCCAGCGTCATGCGGCCGTCATGCTACCGGCCGCGCACGCCGCTCAGTGGTCGCCGCCGGCCAGCTGCTCGGTGGCGTGGCGCAGCGTGGGGAGCAGCGCGTCGAGTGACTCGCGCGCGCCCTGGGGGGAGCCGGGCAGGTTGGCGATCAGGCTTGCGCCCCGCGCGCCGACCACGCCGCACGACAGCGCCGCCATGGGCGTGGAGGCCAGGCCGGCGGCACGCATCAGCTCCGCCATGCCGGGCACCTCGCGGTCGATGACGCGCCGGGTGGCGGCCGGCGTGACGTCGCCGGGCGTCAGTCCGGTGCCGCCGCTGGTCAGGATGAGCCGATGGCCGGCATCGGCCAGGCTCGCCAAGGTGGCCGCGATGCCCTCCTCGTCGTCGGCAATGACCACCGGATCCGGCGCGACGTCCCAGTCGGCCGTCCGCAGCTGCTCGACCAGTGCCGGGCCGGCGGTGTCCTGGCGCTCCCCCGCCGCGGAGCGGGTCGAGCAGATGACGATCACCGCCTCGTGCTCGGCCGGCGGTGGCGCTGCCGCGTCCCGCATCCAGGCACCGCTCTTGCCGCCGACCTTCTCCAGCAGCTCGACCCGCTCGATGACGATGTCGCGCTGCAGCGCCTTGGCCATGTCGTACAGGGTCAGGGCAGCCACGCTGGCGGCGGTCAGCGCCTCCATTTCCACGCCGGTGCGGGCGGTGGCCGCGACCTCGACGGTCACGGTCACGGTTCCCGTCTCGCGGTCCGCCTCGAGGTCCACCGCAACGCGGTCAAGGGGCAGCGGGTGGCACAGCGGGATGAGATCGGAGGTGCGCTTGGCGGCGCCGATTCCCGCCAGCCGCGCCACGCCGAAGGGATCGCCCTTGGGGCCGCCGGCATCCAGCAGCGTTGCCATCACCTCGGGGCGCATGCGGACTAGGGCCCGGGCCACTGCCCGGCGGGCGGTCACCGGCTTGGCCCCGACGTCCACCATGCGGGCCTCGCCGCCCTCCCCGAGATGGCTGGGCTTCATGCGGTCTGCCCCAGCAGCAGGGCGTCGTACG
This sequence comes from Candidatus Limnocylindria bacterium, assembly GCA_035701385.1. Classification (GTDB taxonomy): domain Bacteria; phylum Chloroflexota; class Limnocylindria; order QHBO01; family QHBO01; genus DASSCW01. The sequence goes on from DASSNI010000267.1 coordinate 3,247, forward strand.
TGCGTCCGGCTTCGGCGGCCGGCTCGCCCTCCGGGACGATGAGCAGCGCATCCGCAAGGGCCAGCGGGCGGAGCTGGGACGACTGCTGCCCCCCGGCCGGCCGCGCCTCGAGCCCCTGGGGGCCGCGGGACAGCCGCACGCGCAGGTAGGCACGTCGATCCGGATCCTTGCCCATGCGCTCGCAGGCCACCGCCGGCAGCGTGACGCGCCCGCTCCCTGGCAGGCCCAGCATGCGGCGGATGAGCGGCCGCGCGAAGAGCTCGAAGGTGACGAGGGCGCTGACCGGGTTGCCCGGCAGGCCCATGACCGGCACGCCGTTCACGCTGCCGAAGGCCAGCGGCTTGCCCGGCTGCATGCGGATGCGCCAGAAGTCCAGGCTGCCCAGCCGCTCGATCACGTCGCGCACGTGGTCGTGGCGACCGACCGACACGCCGCCGGACGCCACCAGCAGGTCGGCACGGGCGGCCGCCGAGCGCACCACCGCCTCGATCTGAACTGGGTCGTCCGGGGCGCGAACGGGCGGCGTGGCCTCACCGCCGGCCTCCTCGACGGCAGCGGCCAGTGCCACGCCATTCGCGTCGTGGATCTGTCCGGGCTCCAGTGGCTCGCCGGGCGCGCGCAGCTCGTCGCCGGTGGAGAGGATCGCGACGCGCGGCGGGCGCCGCACCTCGACCTGGCCGATGCCCAGGCTGGCCAGCACGGCGATGGCATTGGCGCCCAGCGGCGCCTCAGGAAGCGCAACCGGGTCGCCGGCACGCGTGTCGTGGCCCTGCGCACGCACGGAGGCGCCGGACTCGACCGCCGGCACACGCACGGCGCCGTCGCGCTCGTCGACGATCTCGAGGGGCGCCACCGCATCGGCTCCGGGAGGCATCGGCGCGCCGGTCATGATCCGGACCGTCGTGCCCGGCGCCACATCGGTCAGGAGGCCCGCGCCGGCAGCTACCTCGCCGGCCAGGCGCAGCTCACCGGGCGTATCGGCAGCGCGAACCGCGAAGCCGTCCATCGACGAGTTGGCGAAGGGCGGCACGTCCACCGCGACTGTGAGCCGGTGCTCTGCCAGCACGCGGCCGCGACATCGGTCCAGTGGCAGGCGTTCCGTGCCGGTGGGGCGGGCCACGGCCAGGACGGCCTCCAGCGCCTCCTCGACGGAGCGCATCAGCTCAGACGCCCAGCTTCAGGCGCGTGTCCACCAGCCGCAGGATCCCCGCCCGGGTGAGCAGCCCGACCACCGTGCGGCCGTCCTCCTCGACCACCGGCAGCTGGTTGACCTCGCGGTCCTGCAGGATCTGGAGCGCGGCCTCGACGCCGTCATCCGGCCCCACGCGCGCCAGCGAGTCGTAGCGGGTCATGATGTCCGTCACCCGCGCCGCCGGCCAGTCCTCGCGGGCGACCCGCCGCACGTCGGAGAGGGTCACGATGCCGGCCAGTCCACCGTCGTCATGCTGCACCAGGAATGAGCGCGCACCGCCCTGCACCAGCCGCTCGTTGACCAGCTCGGCCACGCTCTCGTTGGGTGACACCGATGCCGGCGCGGGGTCCATGACCTGCCGCACCAGCACGCCGGCCAGCGACCGCTGCACGCCCATCTGGGTCACCGTCGCGCCGGCCGCGTTGGCGATGAACCAGCCGATGAGTGCCAGCCACAGCCGCCCCCAGTCCTCGTCCAGCAGCGTCCACCACACCCCCAGCACGATCAGCGCGTAGCCGAAGATGCGGCCCACCCACGCCGCGCTGCGGGTTGCCTTGTACTGGTCGCCGCGCACCCGCCACAGCAGCGCGCGCAGGATGCGGCCCCCGTCCATGGGGAAGGCCGGGATGATGTTGAAGGCGCCGAGCAGCAGGTTCGTGACGCCCAGCCAGCCGCTAAGGACGCTGAGCTGGCGCTGGTCGACCAGCACCGCCACGGCCACCAGCACGGCGCCGATGACCAGGCTGCACAGCGGCCCCGCGATCGCCACCAGCGCCTCCTCGCGCGGGCTCTTGGCGTCGCGTTCGAGCGTGGCCGCCCCGCCGAAGATGAACAGGGTGATGTCCTTCACGCCGATGCCCAGGCGGCGGGCCACCAGCGCGTGGCACAGCTCGTGGGCCAGCACCGACGCGAAGAACAGCAGCGTGACCGCCATGCCGATGGCCAGGTGCAGGACGGTCGGCAGCGTGGGGAACAGGAACGGCAGCTCGCCGAACGCGAAGGACAGGGTGACGAGCAGGGCGATGATCAGCCACGTCGGATGGAGCGCGATCCGGATGCCCGCCACGCTGCCGATCGGAAACGATCCCCTGCCCACGGCGGGAGTGTAGCCGAGCCCCGCGCCGGGCCCGCTTCAGGCGTCGGCCGGACCGCGGCCCGTGCGCCGGGCGATCAGCACCACGATCAGCGCGTCGATGACGATGGCCACGCCAGCGATCAGCGCCAACTCGAACCACAGCGGCTGCGGAAAGAAGCGCAGCAGGTTCGAATCAGGGCCGAAGGTCCATGTGCCGGCCGCGAAGAAGATCGCGTGGAAGGCGGCAAAGGCCGTGTCGAAGGCCACGGCGAAGAAGGCGCCCAGCACGACCGCGGCCACGCCGATGCCCGCCGCCGCAGCCAGCATTGCCGTGCCACGTCGCCGCGGTTCGGCGCGCAGCCGCCACCACAGGAGCGCTGCGACGAGCAGGGCCACCACATCGGCCAGGATCAGGCCACGGACCACGCCGCCGACGTCGCGCATGTGGCTGCGCTCGCTGTCGTCGAGCACCGGTTCGCCAGTGGGTTCGATGCTCGCGGAGAAGTCGCCATTGAAGAGCAGGTCGCCGAGCATGGAGGTGGTGGCGCGGTCGACCGTGGCCTGGTCGGTGGCCAGCAGCGCCGGCACGCCATGGCGCGCCTGCTCGAAGGACACGACCGGCGGGAAGAAGAGCAGCAGCGGACCGGTCAGCAGGGTCAGGGCGGCCACCGCCACCCCGAAGAGGACCAGGGTCGGTGCGCCGGCGCGGCGCGGAGTCATCGGCTCAGAGGGAGCGGGATACGCGGCTCAGAGGACGCGGCCGGAGATCCGGCTGGCGCCGAGGACCATCGAGAGCACCCAGCCGACGATCGAGATGACGATCGAGCCCAGGAGGGCGGCCCAGAAGTCAGCGACCGTGAAGCCCAGCTTCAGCTCGTCGCTGACAGCGCCGGTCAGCATCAGCAGCAGGGCGTTGATGACCAGCAGGAAGAGGCCCAGGGTGATGATCGAGATGGGGATGGTCACGATG
>DASSNI010000268.1:0-5455 GCA_035701385.1 Candidatus Limnocylindria bacterium
CGGGATCTCGTACGACCGATTCATACGCACGACCGATGAGGACCATGCGCGAGCGTCGACGGAGATGGTCAAGCGTGCCATGGACGCGGGAGACATCTACAAGGGCGTGTACTCGGGCTGGTACTGCCCGGGCGACAACGAGTTCAAGACGGACGCTCAGATCGTCGACGGCCGCTGTCCTGACCACCCGACACTCGAGCTGCAGTGGCTCGAGGAGGAGAACTGGTTCTTCGCGCTGTCCAAGTACCAGGGCAGGCAGTCTTCCGTCCAGGTAGCGGCTGGCCATGCTGATCGTGCGGTTGACCAGGTTGCCCAGGTCGTTGGCCAGGTCCGCGTTGTAGCGGCGCACGAGGCCTTCAAGCGTCACGTCGCCGTCGCGGTCAAACGGGATCTCGCGCAGGACGAGGTAGCGGACCCCGTCGACGCCGAACAGCTCGACCGCCGCATCGGGGTCCAGCACGTTGCCGCGCGTCTTCGACATCTTCTCGCCGCGCAGCAGCATGAAGCCGTGGGCGAACACCTGGCGCGGCAGCGGCACGCCGGCGCTCATCAGCATCGCCGGCCAGTACAGGCAGTGGAAGCGCGTGATGTTCTTGCCGATGACGTGCACGTCCGCCGGCCAGAAGCGCTCGTAGAGCGCGGTGTCATCCGGGAAGCCGGCCCCGGTCAGGTAGTTCGTCAGCGCATCGAACCAAACGTAGATGCGGTGATCCGGGTCGCCGGGGAACGGGATCCCCCACCCGGTGCCGGCGCGGCTGACGCTGAAGTCGCGCAGCCCCTCCCTCAGCCAGCCGAGAACCTCGTTGCGGAAGTGTTCCGGCTCGCAGAACGACGGATTGTCGCGGTACAGCTCCTCCAGCGCCTCCTGGTAGCGCGACAGGCGGAAGAAGTAGTTCTCCTCCTCCAGCCACTGCAGCTCGAGCGTCGGGTGGTCGGGGCAGTGGCCATCCACGATCTGCGCATCGGTCTTGAACTCGTTGTCGCCGGGGCAGTACCAGCCGGCGTAGGTGCCCTTGTAGATGTCACCGGCCGCCAGCGCGCGGGTGACCATCTCGACCGAGGCGCGCACGTGGTCCGGGTCGGTGGTGCGGATGAAGCGGTCATGGCTGATGTCGAACCGATCGAACGCGGTGCGCCAGCTCTCGGCCCAGCCATCCACCAGGGCCTTCGGCTCCTGAGCGTGCTGGCGCGCCAGCGGCTCCACCTGCGCCGAGTGCTCGTCCATGCCCGTCAGGAAGCGCGTCTCCTGGCCCAGCAGGCGGTGGTAGCGCGCGATGGCATCGGCGCCGATGACCTCGAACAGCGAATGGAGTGGTGGCGCCGGGGCGGGATAGAAGATCGCGGTCGTCAGGTAATAGCTGTCCCGGGGTGCATCGGCCATCAGTGGGCCCGCCCTTTCGGCCAGTACAGCTCCTTGCGGATCTGCTCCGGCGGGAAGCCACGGGCGGTCGCGATCTCGTCGACCGCGCCGATCATGTCCGGGTTGCCGCACAGGTAGAGCGTGGTGTTGTCCGGCGTCAGCCCGTGCTCGTCCAGGTGGCCCTCCAGCACCGCTTCCGCGCGGCCTATCAGCCCGCGCCAGTCGGGGCACTCCTTCGGTCGCGACACGGTGGCGGCGTAGCGCAGCGGGAAGGTGCCCGCCTCGAGCTCCTGCAGCTCCTCGCGCCAGGCCAGGTCGTGATCGTAGCTGACGCCATGGAGCACGACGACGTCACGCGGCTCGTTCCGCAGCTGCATGGTGTCGAGCATGCTCATGAACGGCGCCAGGCCCGTGCCGGTGGCCACGAAGAAGCACGTCCTGCCATCGTCCTGGAGCAGGAACTTGCCCTTGGCGCCCTTGATGTTGATGGGCTCGCCGACCCACTTGTGCTCCCACAGCAGCGGCGTGAAAGCGCCGCCCTGCACCAGGCGGATGAAGAACTCGTACTCGCTCAGGTCGTCCGGCGACGAGCTGATCGACATCGGGCGCTGGATGAGCTTGCCCTCACGGCCCAGGAGGCCGAGCGTGGCGTACTGGCCCGGCTCGAACGGGAACGGGTCCTCCAGGGCTTCCACGGCCACGATGGCCAGCCCGTCGGCGATCTCTTCCCAGCGGCTGATCCGCCCGTTGTAGGGGTACTCGTCGACCATGCGCCTTTCCCTCGGTGGCCGTTGACAGGCCGTCCGATGCTGGCCGTTCCGCGAACGGGGCGGCCAGTATACAAATGCCACTCGGCGGGATGGACTGGCCGATTCCTTGGCGGCATCATGCACCCTGGGCATCCGCGCACGCGTACCGCGGGGCCCTATCCGAGCCGGGGGGCAAGGAGCGTTCTGGCATGGCAGGTTCAAATGTTGCGGTCGCGATGCTGGTGATCCTGGGGTCGCTGCTCACGGTCCTGGGCTTGTTCGCCGGAGGCGGCAACGTGCCAATCATCGCGTTGGGCCTGGTCGCCATCGCGGCCGGCGGCATCATCGGCGTCATGGGTGGTCGGAGCCGCGCCGGGGGCTAGCGCCCCGCGTCCCGCCGGGGCCCGATGCGATCGCGAAGCCAGCTCTACGTCCTGCTGGCCTCGCTGTGCTTCGGCACGACAGGCACCGCCCAGGCCCTCGGTCCGGAAGGTGCGTCGCCGCTGACCGTCGGCGCCGTGCGCATCGCCATCGGCGCGGCGCTGCTGCTGGCCGTGCTGGCGGCCGTCCGCGGCGGGCTTCCCGGCCGGCGCGACTGGATTCCGCTGCTGCTGGCCGGCGCCGGCGTGGCGGCATACCAGCTGTGCTTCTTCAGCGCTGTGCGCGACACCGGCGTGGCGGTCGGCACGGTGGTGGCACTGGGATCCGCTCCGGCGCTCGCCGGCGCCCTGACCTGGCTGGTCGATCGGGAGGCGCCCGGCCGAGGCTGGGCGTTGGCCACGGCGCTGGCCACTGTGGGTGTCGCCGTGCTGGTGCTGGCTGGTGGCGGCAGCGCGAGCCTGAGCTTCGCCGGGATCCTCCTGGCTCTCGGCGCCGGGGCGTCCTACGCCGTGTTCGCCATCGGCTCAAAGCGGATGCTTGATGGTGGCCGCGGCATCCAGGCGGTCATGGCCTGGGCCTTCACCACCGGAGCGGTCCTGTTGCTGCCCATCCTGTTCGTGGCGGACATCGGTTGGCTGAGGCAGCCGCAAGGCTTGGCCATGGCGCTGTGGCTGGGCGCCGTGCCGACGGCACTGGCATACCTGTTGTTCGCCGCGGGCCTCCGCCACCTTGCGGCGCGAGAGGTCGCCACCCTCACGCTTGCCGAGCCGGTGACCGCCACGCTGCTCGGCGTCGCGATCCTCGAGGAGCGGCCAGAGCTGGTGGCTGTCGTTGGCATGGCGCTGGTGGTGGCGGGCCTGGCGGTCCTGGCCTGCGGCGCCGGATCGAGCGGGGCTTCGACAGATTCGACGGTCATCGCGGAAGGCGGCTGACCGCCGCGGGCCCGGTACGCACGCCGGCGTGGTCACCCCGGCCGTAATGCTGAACGCTCGGCCCTCGCCGGGCCTCATACACCTAGAGGGAGTCGCTTACCAACGTCGTGGCTTGCCCCGAGCGCGGTTGCTCCCGATGCGCGAAGCCAAGGAGGTAGCCCATGTTCGCGATCAGCATGCCCAGGCTCAGGACAGCGTGGCTGGCACTGGCGATTGCCCTCATCGCGGCGTCGGCCATGTCCACAAGCGCAGTGGCCGGCAGCCCGATCGCCCACACCGTGAAGGCCGGCGGCCCTGATGCCTGCTTCGCATTCGGTGCTCGCCCCGGCTGCGATGGCAACTACTCGCTGTCGGCCATCCAGTACACCGATGGCAGCGTCCGGGGGACGTACACCGATCGCTTCGCCGGCAACGGCGGCATCCACGGCTTCGTCGACTGTGTGATGGTCGATGGCAACGAAGCCTGGGTGAGCGGCTGGATCACGCATGGACAGGTGGACGGCGAGGACCTTGCCGGCCTGCCGTTCACCACGCGGGTGCGTGACAACGGCACGAGCGCGAGCACGTTCGACGAGGTCAGCAGCTCGCACACCGGTGACGACACGAGCTGCCTGGAGCAGGCGGACTTCGACCTGGCGGCAACGCCACAGGGCAACGTCATCGTCAAGTAGCGCGGATGCCGGCGGCCGCAACGGCCGCCGGCATGCCCGCTCGTTCGGCTTGACCGGACACTAGAGGGCAGCGACGAGCGTTTCCTCGGTCGTCTCGGTCGTGCCGTTGGAGGTCGAGGCCTCCGTCGGATGGCCGTCAGGACCCGCTTCGGCGATGGTCTGCGCCTCCTTGGCATACTCCTTCTTGCCGCGACCGGACAGCATCTCGAGCTGGTTGATGACGACCTCAGTTTTCCAGTGGCGGACGCCGGCGTCGTCATCCCACTGGCGGGTCTGGAGCCGGCCCTCGACGTCGACCAGCTGCCCCTTCGACAGGAACTGGCCGCACACTTCGGCCAGGCGGTCCCAGGCCACCAGGTTGTGGTACTCCGTGCGCTCTGCGGCGCCGCTGCCACGGAACTCGTTGGTGGCGATCACGAAGTTGGCGACCGGCTTGCCCGAGGGCAGCGTGCGCAGCTCCGGCTCCCTGGTCAGCCGTCCGACGAGCATCACCTTGTTCATGCCGTTGATCCTCCTGCCCAGCACCTGGGCCACGTCGGCGCGGCCGGGCGAGACGGCTGCCGAGTGCGGGGATGCTAGCGGCGGTCGCTTACCGGCTCATGCGCCGGCGCTTACTGCTCGCCGCTCGGGCCTGGGCCGGCCTGGGCGGCGAGATCCTCGGCGTAGAAGATGATGTCGATCTCCCCAGGCGAACGGCCTTCCGCCGAGAGCAGCGCCGCCGCCTCGGAGCGGTGCTGGGTGCCGTGGTTCATGACGTGGAGCAGCATCTGCCAGACCGGCACGCCCTCATGGACGTACTCGATGAAGCTCTGGGTCAGCGTCGGCAGCCAGGCATCGGTGACTTCCCACTCGGCCTCCCAGCGCCGGCGCAGCTCCTCGACTGACAGCAGCGGCTCCATCTCCGGCCGCGGCGTCTCGTCGATCTGCTGGAAGCCGGTGCGCCAGCGCTGCGCGGCGCCGAGCTGGTGGACCAGCACGCCCCCCAGGCCGCGCTCGTCGACCACGTTCTCGCGTGCCCACACCTCCGGGTCCAGGCCGTCGAGCTGGTCGAGCACGCGGCGCGTGGCCCATCGGTCGTAGTCGTACATGAATCGCACCTGGTCAGGCGTCATTAGGTCCCTCAGCTGAATCTCTGGTGTCCTGGACGAGCCGATACGCGTCACGGCGAGGCACGCCGGCCGCGCGGAGGATGTCGATGGTCGCACGCTCCGGCAGGCCGAGACGGCGCGCAGTGGCCAGGAGCGAGGACGCATCGGCGCTGGCGCCTTCTGCAGCCCTCAGGCCGGATACCACCACCGTGAACTCCCCGCGTGGCTCGCCCAGTGCCCGTGCGACCTCCGCCGCGGTGCCCACCAGCGTCTC
>DASSNI010000269.1:0-11529 GCA_035701385.1 Candidatus Limnocylindria bacterium
GCGACAGCCTGCTGCACGCTGTTGAAGCGTGCGGTGGCCGCCTTTGCATCTCCCAGGTCGTCCCGGCGCGCAAGCACGCCGGAGAGTGTGACCGCCACCAGGGTGACGGCGATGATCAGGGCCGCCGCCAGGCGGCCGGTCAGCGTGCGCGGCATGTCACTGTCCCTCCACTACCGGGAAGATGCTCTGGGCCACCAGACCGTGCGCCTCGCGGTGCACGGTGGAAGCGGTATCGGCATCGGGTGAGTCGACCAGGCAGAAGACCTTGCCCTGCGCCTCGTCGACCCAGTAGCGCAGGTAGCGGACCCCGTAGGTGTCCTGCGTCTTGAGGTCGGCTTGGTGCGCCTTCGCGACGTCCGCGGCTGCGACTCCACCATCGATGTCATGCATGTCCATGAAGAGCGGCATTGCTCTACCTCCTTTGTGCCTTGAGGTTCCTGCCGGAGCTCGCCGGTTGGCATCGGGTGGATCCCCCAAATTGCGCGGGGCGATTCCCCATGTTTCGGTGGCATCCGGCGAGCAGATCAGCTGGCGATCGGCATGCGCGCTTCCTCCTGCGACGTCGTCGTGAGACCTCGTCCTGCGTGGTGCGGTCAGACCTCGACCGCGAGCTCGTAGACCTCGGGAGTGGGATGCCCGGCTCGCTCGTGCACGCGCATCACCGCCTCACGGGATGGCCCGATGGCCAGGCAGAAGGCCTTTCCGCGCGTGGGGTCGAGCCAGGCATGCTCGAAGCGGACGCCCTCATCGGCCTGGATGGCCAGGTCGCGCTCGTGGGCTTCCTTCAGCTGCTGAAGGGTCACCCCGATGAACCCCGAATGGACGTCCATGAACTTCGCCATTGCCCTGCCTTTCACGCGGATCGGTTTCCTGCGAAAGGAGGGTCGCGGCCCGGGCAGGGGGCGTCATCGTGTGCATGACCGATGGGCCTCGGACGTCATCGACCTACCCCAGGGCCGATGGGTTGGCGCCAATCGGGGACCCATCGGTCATTCGACCGATGCAGGGAGGTGGACGGCCGGTCGTAGACTCGCCCCATGAGCAGCGCCGGTCACGTTCAGTGTCCCATCCTGGTCGGCCGCGACGACCTTCTCGAGCACTTCGATAAGCTCATCGCTGAGGCGCTCGCCGGTCGGGGGAGCGCCGTGTTCCTCTCCGGGCGCGCGGGCCTCGGCAAGACGCGGCTGATGCGGGCTGCGGCCCGCAAGGCAGAGGCCGCGGGCCTGCGCGTGGATGGCGGAGCGGTGGCGCCGCAGGACCACCAGGTCCCACTGGCCTCGATCAACGAGCTGGCGGTTGGGCTGCGCGGCGACGAGAACTGGGGAAGCCTCTCGCAGGACCTGCTGGCCATCGATGGTCGCCACGACGGCGACGCCCTTGGCGCGCGGCGGCTGATCGTGCGTGCCGCCGCCGACCGCATCCTGGAGGCGATCGACCGGCCCTCGATGCTGGAGTTCGCCGATCTGCACTGGACCGACGAGATGAGCCTTGAAGTCATCGGCGAGCTGGCACGCCACGTATCCGACTACCCGTTGCTCCTGGTGGCCGACTACCGTGGTGACGAGTTCCCGGCCGATGGCATCCATCGCGAGTGGCGCTCCCGCCTGCTCAACCAGCGGCATGCCGATGAGATCCGGCTGCGGCCGCTGACCCTTGACGAAACGGGCATGGCCACGACGCTCATCCTGGGCGGCGAGCTGCCGGCGCCGCGGGAGGTGGTGGAGGCGGTCCACGAGCGCACGAACGGCATCCCGCTGCATATCGAGGAGCTGTTGGCAGCGCTCGACGAGGAGGCCAGGTCGGACGGGCGCCTCATCCGCGAGGCTCACGTGCCGGACACCATCGGCGACGCGGTCCTGGTCCGATTGGAGCGGCTGTCAGCCGACGCCCAGGAGGTCGCGCGGGCCGGCGCCGTCATCGGCCGCTGCTTCCGGCCCGACGTGCTGGCCGGCGTCATGGACCGGCCGATCGCCGAGCTGGAGCCGGCGATCCAGGAGCTGGAGGACGCGGCAATCCTGTACCCGTTCCAGTACGTGGATGGCGGCTACTACGACTTTCGCCACCAGCTGCTGCGGGACGCGATCTACGACGCACTGCCGCCGTCGCAGCTGCGGCGCTTCCACGCCCTGGCGGCGGAGCACGTCATGTCGCTCGAGGCGTCGAGCGTGGTCCACGCCTCCCGTCACTACGAGAAGGCCGGCCTGCGATCCCAGGCTTTCCGCACGTCGCTGTCCGCGGCCGACGAGGCGAGCCGCATCTCGGCGCGCCAGGAAGCGTATGAGCTCTACCACCGAGCCGTGGCCAACATGCCGGACGACCTGCCGCCACTCGATAAGGCCAAGCTGTTCGACGCCTTCTCGGGCGCGGCGAATGCGATCGAGCACAACGAGGATTCGGAGATGGCCGCGATCCGCGCGCGGCAGCTGTACCTGGAGGCGGGCGAGCCGATCAAGGCGGCCGAGCAGCACCTCGCGATGTTCTCGGTGGCGCTTCGTCGTGGTGAGCCGACCGACACCGTCCAGGCCCACCTCGCCAAGGCCTTTGCCGAGATCGCCGACCTGCCACCATCGCCCGAGCGCGAGGGCCTTCGCCTGTGGCTGATCATCATGGAGGCGGAGTGCCTCTTCCTGGCGTCAGACCTGCCGGCGGCCAGGCAGCGGGTCCTGGAGGCCCGGGAGCTGGCGGCCAGCCTCGGGGACCGGGAGGGTGCGATCGACTCGGATATCAGCCTGGCGCGCATCGACATCCTGGACGGCAACTACGAGAGCGGGATGCGCGATGGACTGCGCGCCTGCCGCGAGGCCCGCGACGCTGGCTTCGAATCCACGGGCGTCACCGGCTATCGAAACATGGCGCTGCTGGCGGCGCGGATCCTGGACCCGCAGACAGCGGAGGCGGCCATCACCGAGGGCCTGCAGTACGCCGATGCCATCGAGCAATCGCATTGCCGGCAGATGATTGCCGGCACGCTGGCCCTGCTGGACTGGGGTGCCGGACGCTGGGAGCAGGCTGATGCCAGGGGGCGGCAGGACCTGAGCGATCGCGGCTGCCGGCGGGGGATGATCGGCGGCCAGGACGTGCTGGGACTGGTCGCCATGGGCCGGGGACGCACTGACGAAGCCCGCCGCTGGCTGGACGAATCGCTCGCGCTCGGTCGCCGCATCGGTGAGGTGCACCTCATCCTGACGCCGCTCTGGGGTCTGGCGGAGACGGAGCTGCAGGAAGGCCGGGTGGACGCGGCCGCGGCACTGTGCCAAGAGGCCTGGTCACTCGCCAGCGCCAGCGGCGAGCGCGCCCTCTTCATCCCGTTCGTGGTCACCGGCGTGCGCAGCCTCATCGCCGACCGCCGCCCGGACGAAGCAGCGAAGTGGCTCGCTCAGGTGCGCGAGTTCTTTGCCGGCTGGGAGTCGATCGCGGGGGCCTCCCTGAGTCATGCCGAGGGCCTGGTGCGGCTGGCCGGTGGTTCGCTGACCGCCGCGCGCGAGGCGCTGGAGCGGGCGCTGCGCGGTTGGGAGGAGCGCGGTCGCGCCTGGGAGGCGGCCAACGCGCGCATCGACCTGGCGCAGTGCCTGGTGCGCATGAACCGCCACGTGGACGCGGCCGACGTGCTCGAGCAGGCCAACGCGCGTGCCCAGGAGATGGGCAGCCCGCCGTTGGTCGCCCGCGCTGACGAGGTGGCGAAGGCCAGCCGCGGTCGCGGTCGCGAGAAGGAGCCGTGGCGGCCGCTTACCGTCCGCGAGTTCGAGGTGGCGAGGCTCATCGCCGAGGGGCTGACCAACGCCGAGATCGCCGCCGAGCTGAGCGTGTCGCCGAAGACGGTGAGCGCCCACGTGGAGCACATCCTGGCCAAGCTGGGCGTCGGCCGGCGCACCGAGGTGGCGGCCTGGGCGGCGAGCATCCGATCGCCTGAGGCGTCCCAGCCGGCGACACCGGTGGCGCCCACGGCCGGCCGCTGACGGGCCTGCTGCCGATTCCGCGCCCTGCGGAGTACATTTGGTGCCTCCAGCAGCGAGGCATGGCATGACCCAGGTAGCCGAATCACGTCCCGCGGACGCTCCGAGCGATCTTGACCGGGTCAACCACTGGATCGGCGGACGCCGCGTTGCCGGCACGTCCGGCCGCCAGGGACCGGTCTACAACCCCGCCACCGGCGAGCTGGCGCGCCAGGTCGACTTCGCGTCGGTCGAGGAGGTCGACGCGGCGGTTGCCGCCGCACGTGAGGCCTTCCCGGGGTGGCGCGGGACGTCGCTGAGCCGTCGCACCGAGATCCTGTTCCGCATCCGCAACCTGGTGGACGAGCATCGGCGCGACATCGCCGCGCTGCTCACCGCCGAGCACGGCAAGGTCACCACGGACGCCCTGGGCGAGGTTGCAAGGGGCCTGGAGAACCTGGAGTTCGCGACCGGCATCCCGCACCTGCTGAAGGGCACGTTCAGCGAGCAGGCGTCGACCGGCGTCGACGTCTACCAGATTCGCCAGCCGCTGGGCGTGGTGGCCGGCATCACGCCCTTCAACTTCCCGGCCATGGTGCCGATGTGGATGTTCGCCAACGCGATCGCCTGCGGCAACACGTTCATCCTCAAGCCGTCGGAGAAGGATCCATCGGCTTCGATCTACATCGCGGAGCTGCTGAAGGAGGCCGGCGTGCCGGACGGCGTGTTCAATGTCGTGCACGGCGACAAGGTGGCTGTGGATCGGATCCTGGAGCATCCGGACATCGCCGCGATCAGCTTCGTTGGCTCGACGCCGATCGCGCGCTACATCTACGAGACCGGCACGAAGCACGGCAAGCGGGTGCAGGCACTGGGCGGCGCCAAGAACCACATGGTGGTGCTGCCGGATGCGGATATCGACATGGCAGCCGATGCGGCAGTGTCCGCCGCATACGGATCGGCAGGCGAGCGCTGCATGGCCATCAGTGTGGTGGTTGCCGTCGGCGACGTGGCGGATCCGCTGGTCGAGGCGATCGAGCAGCGCCTGCCGAAGATCAAGGTCGGCCCCGGGCACGAGGAGGGCACGGAGATGGGCCCGCTCATCCCCGCGAGCACCGGGACCGGGTGGCGTCCTTCCTGGACAAGGGCGTCGAGCACGGCGCCAAGCTGCGGGCCGACGGTCGCCAGCACGTCCTCTACAACGAGGAGGACGGCGGCTTCTTCCTGGGCGTCAGCCTGCTCGATCACGTGACGCCCGACATGGAGTGCTACCGCAACGAGATCTTCGGTCCGGTGCTCGAGGTGATGCGCGTGCCGACCTATGCCGATGCGGTGCGCGTGATCGACGAGAACCCGTACGCCAACGGCACGGCCATCTTCACCCGGGACGGCGGCGCCGCGCGGCAGTTCCAGTTCGACGTGCCGGTCGGCATGGTGGGCATCAACGTGCCGATCCCGGTGCCGGTCGCCTATTACAGCTTCGGCGGCTGGAAGTCCTCGCTCTTCGGCGACCTGCACATGTACGGGCCCGAGGGCATCCAGTTCTACACGCACGCCAAGGTGGTCACCGCGCGCTGGCCAGATCCCTCGACCTCCAAGGTGGACCTCGGCTTCCCGCAGACTCGCTAGGCCTGTAGCTCTTGGAGGAGAGATCCAGCCGATGACAGCCATGGCCCCTGCCAGGCCGCGCGTCCTGGCCGACCTGCTGCCCGGCAGCCTGGTCCGCGACGTCCTGCTGGTCGTGGGTGCGGCCGCGGTCACCGGGCTGGCCGCCCAGGTGTCGATTCCGCTGCCGTTCACGCCGGTGCCGATCACCCTGCAGACCTTCACCGTGCTGCTCGCCGGCGCCGCGCTGGGACCGCTGCGCGGCGGCGCCTCGATGGCGCTCTACCTCGCCGCCGGCGCAGCCGGCATGCCGTGGTTCAGCGAGCAGCAGCACGGCACCGACTTCCCGTCCTTCGGCTACATCGTCGGCTTCGTCGTGGCAGCCACGATCGTGGGTGCGCTGGCGCGCCGCGGCGCCGATCGCAGCGTCCTCGGCGCGGCGGCCATCATGGTGCTCGGCAACCTGGTGATCTACGCGGTCGGCGTGCCGTGGCTGATGGCGGCCCTCGGCGTGGACCTCGGCAGGGCGCTGCAGCTCGGCGCCACGCCCTTCCTGCTCGGCGACGCGCTGAAGATCGCCCTGGCCGCCGGCCTGCTGCCGGTGGCCTGGCGCCTGGCGGGCGACTAGCTCCGACTCACCGCCGGCTGCGGCACCGTCGGCGGCGCGTCCTTGCCGTCCAGCTGGCTCTCTTCGGTTCCTACTCCTGGCGAAATGCGGGCGACCGGACAGATACCCGGCATGCGCACTGCATGTCAAGCTACCTAACAATGCCGTTGTCATAGGTGACCTCGGACGGGCGCGCATCGGCAGGCCCAACCGGCGTGCGTGCCACAATGGCCGCTGCATGAGCGACACGAGCGACGACCGATTCGAGACGCTGGCGGTCCACGCCGGCGGAGAGCCCGACGAGGCGACCGGCGCGGTGGTGCCTGCCATCCAGATGAGCACCACCTTCAAGCAGGACGCGGTCGGCAACACGCGCGGCGGCTACGAGTACAGCCGCTCGGGAAACCCGACCCGCAGCGCGCTGGAGGCGACCATCGCGGCGCTCGAGGGGGCGGCCCACGGCCTGGCGTACGCCTCCGGACTGGCCGCCACCCAGAACCTGCTGTACCTGACCGATCCCGGCCAGCGCATCGTCATGTCCGATGACGTCTATGGCGGCACCTGGCGCCTGGCCGACAAGGTGTGGGCGCGCTACGGCATCACGCCGGAAGCGGTCGACCTGACCGATGTGAACGCCGTGGCGGCGGCGCTCTCCGCCGACGCAACCGCCGAGCGCGGGCCAGCCGCGATGCTCTGGATCGAGACGCCCACCAACCCGACGCTCAAGATCGTCGACATCCGCCGCGTCTCGGCGCTCGCCCGTGATGCCGGCGCGCTGACGGTGGTCGACAACACCTTCGCCACGCCCTACCTGCAGCGGCCACTGGAGCTCGGAGCCGATGCCGTGCTCCATTCGGCGACGAAGTACCTGGGCGGGCACTCGGACGTCGTCGGCGGCCTGATCGCGGTGAATCGCGACGATCTCGCCGAGCGCCTGCGCTTCCACCAGAACGCCGCGGGGGCGGTTCCCTCGCCGTTCGACTGCTGGCTGGTGCTGCGCGGCATCCGCACGCTGGCGGTGCGGATGGATCGGGCGTGCGAGAACGCCCGCGCCATCGCCGCCTGGCTCGAGGGCCGGCCGGAGGTGAGCCGCGTCTACTACCCCGGGCTGCCGGGCAACCGGCAGGCGGCGCTGTGCGCCAGCCAGATGCGGCTCCCCGGCGCCATGGTCAGCTTCGAGCTCGCCGCCGGCGACGAGGCAGCGCACGGCTTCGTGTGCTGCACGCGCCTCTTCACGCTGGCCGAGTCGCTGGGCGCGGTGGAGTCGCTCATCGAGCTGCCGCACGCCATGACCCACGCATCGGTCGCCGACTCCCCGCTGGCGGTCCCGCCGCAGCTCATCCGGCTGTCCGTGGGCATCGAGTCCGTCGATGATCTCATCGCCGATCTCGAGGGGGCATTCGGCCGCGCAGCCGCCGCCCACGGTCAATGACCGAGGAGCGCCCGGAGCGCCCGGAGCGCCCGGGGGATCTTCCGCCGGACGGTCCCACGCAGATGGTGGAGGGCACTGACGGTGAGCTGGTGGAGCGGCTGTCGACCGGCACCGCCACCGTCCTGCTCACCTGGCTGGTCGGCACCGGTGCCGCCAGCGCCCTGCTGGGGGCGTGGCTGTTCGCGGCGCTGGTGCTGGGCCAGCGCATGGGCGCCGGGCAGCTCTTCAGCTCACTGGGGCTGTACATCGCCATCTTCGGCGCTTCAGGTCCGACATTGCTGTGGCTGACCGGCCGCGCACAGGGCCATTCGCTGGGCTGGTTCATCTTCACGGCGGGGAAGATCGGCCTGGCCATGATCGGCTCGATCGTGCTGGTCATCGGCCTTGGCGCGCTGCTCGTCGGAGCCAGCTTCGGCCCCGGCTTCCTGCCGCTGGTCGCGACCGCGGTGGGCGGCACGCTGATCCTGTCGCTGCTGTGGGCGCTGGTCACCTGGTCGGCCGATCGGACGATCGCCAGGGCCAGGGTGGAGTCGTCGGAGCGCTAGACCTCGTATGTCTT
This sequence comes from Candidatus Limnocylindria bacterium, assembly GCA_035701385.1. Taxonomy (GTDB): domain Bacteria; phylum Chloroflexota; class Limnocylindria; order QHBO01; family QHBO01; genus DASSCW01. The sequence goes on from DASSNI010000269.1 coordinate 8,136, forward strand.
CAGCGGCTCGGCGATCGCCAGCGGACCGGAGTACTCGGCAGCGGCCTCTTCCATTGCCCACTTCCCGCCGTCCGGCAGAGGCACGTGGGTGAGCAGCAGCCGCTTGGCGCCGGCATCGTTGGCCAGCCGGCCGGCTTCCGCCGGCATGAGGTGGCCGCGGCTCTGCGGCTCCGGGTCGTCCTCGGCCAGCGAGCGGAGGCCCGCCTCGCACAGGAAGAGGTCTGACTCGTCGGCGATGCGGGGCAGCGCGGGGCACGGGCCGGCATCGGCCGAGTAGGCCAGGATGCGGTCCGGATCCTCGTCGGTGCCGCGGGCGCTGATGCGGAAGCCCCAGGTGCGCACGAAGTGCTGGGTCTCATCCGGCTCCATGCGCAGGTTGCCGACCTCGATCGGCCGCTTCCCGTCGTGCTCCACGAAGATGAAGCTCTTGTCGAAGAAGTTCATGTAGCCGGCCCCCAGCGCCATCTCGGCCAGCTGCGCGGTGGCTCCCGGCGGCACGATGACCAGCAGCCGCTTCTTGGCCACGTCGATCCATGGGTAGCAGTAGCGCAGCGTGACGAGGTCCAGGCAATGGTCGGTGTGCATGTGGCTGATGACCACCGCGTCCAGCTCGTCCGGGGTGTTGCGCTTCAGGAGCTGCGCGACCACGCCCGGGCCCACGTCCAGCAGGATGCGGGAGCCGCCACCCTCGACCAGGTAGCCGGCGCACGCCTCGCCAGGGTTCGGCCTGGCCGGGCTGCGGCCAAGAATGGTGAGCTTCATGTCCGCGCGATCTTAGGGCGCGCAACAGCGCGCGGACGTATCAGAAATGCGACTGGCGGCGCCGCGCAGGAGCCCCGTCAACGCTCCGCGATCGGTACGTAGGCGCGTTCGGTGGGCCCGGTGTAGACCTGCCGCGGGCGGCCGATCTTCGTCTCGGGGTCGCGGATCATCTCCTGCCACTGCGCGATCCAGCCGGGCAGCCGGCCGATGGCGAAGCAGTTGGTGAACATGTTCTTGGGGAACCCGATGGCGTGGTAGATCAGGCCCGAGTAGAAGTCCACGTTGGCGTACAGCTTGCGCTGGACGAAGTACTCGTCGTGGATCGCCACCTCCTCGAGCTGCTTGGCGACCTCGAACAGCTTGCCGTCTGCGCCGGTCGCGTCCAGCACCCGCTCGGCGGCGCGTTTGATGATCGTGGCCCGCGGGTCGAAGTTCTTGTAGACGCGATGCCCGAAGCCGGGCAGCCGGAACTTCGAGTTCGGATCCTTGGCCTTGTCGACCCACTTCTGGACGTCGCCGCCGTCGTCGACGATGCGCTCCAGGGTGCGGATGACCTCCTCGTTGGCGCCACCGTGCAGCGGCCCCCACAGGGCGCTGATGCCGGCGCTGATGGAGGCGTACATGTTCACGTGGGTGCTGCCCACCATCCGCACCGTGGCCGCGGAGGCGTTCTGCTCATGGTCGGCATGCAGGATCAGCAGCAGGTCGAGGGCCTCGGCAACCTGCGGGTCGACCTCGTACTCCTCGCTCGGCACCGCGAACATCATGTGCAGCAGGTTGGCGGCGTAGCCAAGGTCGTTGCGCGGGTAGACGTATGGCTGGCCGATGGCCTTCTTGAACGACCACGCGGCCAGGGTGGGCAGCTTGGCGATCAGTCGCAGGGTGGTGAGCTCCACGGCCGCCGGATCGGCGATGTCGTGGCTGTCGGGGTAGAAGGTGCTCATGCCCACCGTCCCCGAGGCGAGCACCGCCATCGGGTGCGCGTCGTGCGGGAACGAGTCGAAGAAGTGGCGCATCTCCTCGCGGATGAGGGTGTGATGGGTGATCTCGGCGGTGAAGGCATCCAGCTCCTGGCGGGTCGGCAAGTCGCCCTTGATCAGCAGGTATGCGACCTCCAGGAAGGTGCTCTGCTCGGCAAGCTGCTCGATGGGATAGCCGCGGTAGCGCAGGATGCCGCGCTCGCCGTCCAGGTAGGTGATCGCCGAGCGCGTCGACCCGGTGTTGCCGTAGCCCACGTCCAGGGTGATGAGGCCGGTATCGGACCGCAGCCTGGTGATGTCGACCGCCAGCTCGTCCTCTGTGCCCCGCACGACCGGCAGCTCGGTGGTCGTGTCGCCGAAGCTGAGGGAGGCCGCCTCGGTCCGCGGCGGCGCCTGGTTGGTCATGGCAGAAGGTCCCTCACAGCCTCACGTTCCTCGAGCAGCTCATCGCGGGTGGCGTCGATCCTGGCCTGCGCCCAGGCATCGTGGCTGATGCCCTGCACGATCTCCACCTGGCCGGGTGCGGTCGCCCGCAGCGGGTATCCGAACACAAGCCCCTCCGGCACGCCATAGCCCGATGCGTCCGCCGGCGCGGGGATGGCCGCGCTGAAGATGTCGCCGCTCGGCTGGGTGATGTTGCGCACCGTGTCCACCACCGCGTTGGCCGCAGAGGCCGCGCTCGACTGTCCCCTGGCGGCAATGATGGCCGCGCCCCGCTGCTGCACGGTGGAGATGAACTCCCCCCGCAGCCAGTCCTCGTCGCCGATGACCTCGGGCGCCGGCCGGCCGCCGATGGTGGCGTGGTAGAAGTCCGGGAACTGGGTGCTGGAGTGGTTGCCCCAGATGGCGAGGTCCTTCACCTCGCCGACCGGCACGCCCGCCCGGTGCGCCAGCTGGCTGCGGCCGCGGCTCTCGTCGAGCATGGTCATCGCGAACCAGTGGTCGGCCGGCACACGCGGCGCGCTGGCGGCCGCGATGAGGCAGTTCGTGTTGCAGGGATTGCCGACCACCAGCACCCGCACGTCGTCGGCGGCGCCATCGTTGATGGCGCGACCCTGGCCGGTGAAGATGCCTCCGTTGATGGTCAGCAGGTCCTTGCGCTCCATGCCCGCCTTGCGAGGGACGGCCCCGACCAGCAGCGCCCAGTTGGCCCCGTCCATCGCCTCGTTGACGTCGGAGGTGCGCACGACGCGCTCCAGGAGCGGGAAGGCGCAGTCGTCGAGCTCCATGGCCACGCCCTCGAGCGCCGGCAGCGCGGCCTCCAGCTCCAGCAGCTGCAGGTCGACCTTCGTGTGGGGGCCGAACATCTGGCCCGACGCAATGCGGAAGAGGAGCGCGTAGCCGATCTGGCCGGCCGCGCCGGTGACTGCAACCTTCACGTGCTCGTCGGGCATCGGCTCCGAGTGTAGCGCAGCCACCCGGAGGGGCTGTCGCGCGGGCAGGGACGATAATCCGCTCGAGTGGCATTCATACCCGAGCACGAGTTCCGCGCGCCAGCCGAGGGAGGCTCGATCGTGGGCTGGCGCAGCGACGACGCCGGTCCACCGGCCCTGCTGCTGCATGGCGGTCCGAGCCTGTCCGAGTACCTTGACTCGCTCGCGGCCGAGCTGGGCGGCGTGCTGACCACGGCCCGCTACCAGCAGCGCGGCCTG
>DASSNI010000270.1:0-2101 GCA_035701385.1 Candidatus Limnocylindria bacterium
TGGCGGCCGATGAGTTCCAGGCCTTCCGGCTGCCGGTGACCGGCCTGGTCGAGCGTCCCATGGAGCTCACCCTGGACCAGCTCCGCGCCCTGGCACCGCTGACCCAGGTGACCCGCCACGTCTGCATCCAGGGCTGGACCCAGGTGGTGGTCTGGGGCGGGCTGCCGCTGAGCGCCCTGCTCGAGCAGGTGCGTCCGCTGCCGGAGGCGCGTTACCTGCTGTTCCGCACCTTTGACGATAAGTGGGAGGTCGGCGGCCAGCATCCGTACTTCTACGGCACGATCGACCTTGGCCTCGCGGCGCACCCGCAGTCGATCCTGGCCTACGACATGAATGGCCGGTCGCTGCCGGCAGCCTTTGGCGCGCCCCTTCGACTTCGCCTCGAGAACCAGCTCGGCTACAAGATGGTCAAATGGGTCCGCTCGGTCGAGCTCATCGCTGACTATCGGACCGTTGGCGAAGGCAAGGGTGGCTGGCGCGAGGACGTGCTGAACTACAGCCAGATCGCCCCGATCTGAGCTCTCGCGGTCCCATGGGAACCCACCCGCTGGATTCATGGGAGCATTGCCGGAGGCTCCACGTCGCCATCCGTCTTGACAGGCGTCCACGAGCCGAACGGAGGAACGACTTGGGCGACGTGCAGCGTGACGATTGGGATCCGCGGGACGCATCGGTCCTGGATGATCAGCGGGCAGCCTACGATCGGATGCGCGAGCGCTGCCCGGTGGCGCACAGCGAGTTCATGGGCTGGTCGGTCTTCCGGCACGCGGACGTGTCCGCCATCGTGGCCGATCCGGCGACCTACAGCAGCGCCTCACGTCATCCGGCCATCCCGAACGGCATGGATCCGCCCGAGCACGGCCAGTACCGCGAGGCGCTGGCCCCTCACTTCTCCGAGCCGTCCATGGCCGCCCTCGAACCACGCTGCCGCGAGATCGCGATCGACCTTCTGGAGCCGATGCTGGCCGCCGGCGAGGCTGAGCTGATGGACGCCTTCGCCGAGCCATTCACACTGCGAACGCTGTGTGCCTTCCTGGGCTGGCCCGAGCGCCTGTGGGACTGCCTGGGCGGTTGGACCCACGGCAATCAGCAGGCGGCCTTCACCCGAGACCCAGCCGCGGGCCGCGCGCTGGCCAAACTGCTCAGCGAGCATGTGCGCGCGAACCTGGATGCGCACCGCGAGGCCAGCCACGAGCGTGCCAACGGCGGCCCGGCCGACCTGACCGACGCCCTGCTCGCCACCTTGGTGGACGGTACGCCGCTGGAAGACGACCAGATCGTCAGCGTCCTGCGCAACTGGATCGCCGGCGAGGGGACGGTGGCCGGCGGCCTGAGCCTGCTGGTGCTGCATCTCGCCCAGCAGCCGCAGCTGCAGGACCGCCTCCGCGCGGAAACGTCGCTCATCCCGGCGGCCGTGGAGGAGATCCTGCGGTACGACGACCCGCTGGTCGCCAACCGCCGAACGACCACGCGCGAGGTGGAGCTCGGCGGGCGGACCATCCCGGCGGGAGAGAACCTGACCCTGATGTGGATCGCCGCCAACCGCGATCCGGACGCGTTCGACGAGCCGGACACCATCCGGCTGGATCGCGACACGAGCGACAGCCTCGTCTGGGGCAGCGGCATCCACGTCTGCCTCGGCGCGCCATTGGCGCGTCTCCAGCTGCGCGTGGCGCTCGAGGAGCTGCTTGCCCGAACGTCACGGTTCGGCGTGGCCGGCGAGGTGCGCCGTTCGGTCTACCCCAGCGACGGACTTGCCGAGTTCAGCCTCCGCCTCGCCTGAGCGATCCGCGGCGGCTGTCGTCCGCACCATCGGGCATGGCACGCGCTCGACCGATGAGCTGGCGGCGCTCCTGCGCCGGGCCGACGTGACCACCCTGATTGACGTGCGCCGCTATCCCCTGGGGCGGCGTCAGCCTCACCTGTCGCGCGAAGCGCTGGCGGAGTCGCTGCCGGCACTGGGCATCGGCTACGAGTGGTGGGGTGAGGCACTGGGCGGCCGGCGAGCCCCCTCCCCGGGCGCAGCGGCCCGCACCGGCTGGCGCAATCCAGCGTTCGCCGGCTATGCCGAGTACATGGCGGGCCCTGAGTTCGGCGATGC
>DASSNI010000271.1:0-2257 GCA_035701385.1 Candidatus Limnocylindria bacterium
GGGCGTCGAGCACCTCGCGGACCTTGAGCGCCAGGTCCCGTTTCTTGTAGGGCTTCGACAGCAGGTTCACGCCGGGATCGAGCCGCCCATGGTGGACGATCGAGTTCTCGGTGTAGCCGGACGTGAACAAGGTGCGCAGGCCGGGGCGGTCGCGCGTCGCCTCCTCCGCCAGCTTGCGGCCGCTGATCCCGCCGGGCATCACCACGTCGGTGAACAGCAGGTCGATCGGCACGCCGATGCGCAGGATCTCCTGCGCCGCCCGGCCATCGGCCGCCTCGATCACGTGATAGCCGAGCTCCTCGAGCTGGGTGACCACCAGCGTCCGCACCGCCTCGTCGTCCTCGACCACGAGGATGGTCTCGCCGCCGCCGAAATCCTCGATGTTTGCCGTCGCCGGCGCGGCCAGCTCGACCGCCATCGCGGCCCGCGGCAGATAGAGGCGCACGGTGGTCCCATGGCCGATCTCGCTGTAGATCTTCAGGTGACCGCCCGACTGCTTGGCGAAACCGTAGATCATGCTGAGGCCGAGGCCGGTGCCCTTGCCCGGCGGCTTGGTGGTGAAGAACGGCTCGATCGCATGCTCGACCACGTCCTGCGGCATGCCGGTGCCGGTATCAGTGACCGCCAGCATCGCATACGGCCCGGGGGTGACCTCCGCGTTGCGCTCGGCGTAAATCTCGTCGAGATGCACGTTCGCGGTTTCGATGATCAGCTTGCCGCCGTCGGGCATGGCGTCGCGCGCGTTGACCACCAGATTGACCAGCGAGTTCTCCACCTGTGCCCGGTCCGCCAGCACCGGCCAGATATCTGGCAGCAGCTGGACCACGACCTCGATGTCTTCGCCGAGCGTCCGCCGCAGCATGTCGTCCATGCCGGTGGTCAGCTGGTTGAGATCGACCGGCTCCGGATCGAGCGCCTGCCGGCGCGAATAGGCGAGCAGCCGCTGGGTCAGCGTGGCGGCCCGCTCCGCCGCCTTCAGCGCGTTGCCGATCGGACGCTGCAGCAGCGGCGGCGACTGCGGCAGCACGTTGTCGAGGCTGCCCATGATGATGGTCAGGATGTTGTTGAAGTCGTGGGCGATGCCGCCGGTCAGCCGGCCCAGGCTTTCCATCTTTTGCGCCTGGCGCAGCTGCTCCTCCGCCTCGCGCTGGGCCGTCACGTCGCGGGCTGTCGCCAGGACGTGGACCTTGCCCTCGCGCACGAAACGCAGCGCCTGTGCCACCACCAGCACCGTCCGCCCGTCAAGCCGCAGGAAGCGCAGCTCCGCCGCGGGAAGCTGCGTCTGCCCGTGCTCGGTCATCTGCCGGGTCCGCTCGATGGCGAGAGGCCGGTCGTCGGGGTGGATGAGCGACATCATCTCCCGGCCGATCAGCTCCGCCGGAGAGCCCGCGCCAAGGATGCGCGCGGTGTAGTCGTTGGCATATATCACCCGCCCGTCCACATGGATCCACACGCCGACGGTGATGAGATCGACCACCTCGCGGTAGCGCTGCTCGCTTTCGCGCAGCGCGGCATCGCGCTCAGCCAGCGCTTCGGCCATGGCGTTGAAGCTCGCCGCTACGGTGCCGAGCTCGTCGCGCGGCGACATGATCGGCACGCGCGCGGTGAAATCACCGCCCGCCAGGCGCTCGGCGGCGACGGACAGCGCGCGGATGGAGCGGAAGACCAGGCCATGGCCGAGGATGCGCCCGAGCAGGACGGCGGCGAGCGCCGCCATCAGCGCCACCGCGACGCCACCGGTCACGGCGACCTGCGCCGACGTCCGGATCACCGCGTCCGACGGCAACCCGACCGCGGCGTAGAGCACGGTGCCGCCGATGCCGAGCCGCTGGATGGCGTAGATCCGCTGCGAGCCGTCGAGGCCGGGCGCCTCGATGACGCCGGATGTGGTAATCGACGGCAGCCCCGCGACCAGCGGCGCGTCGGGAAAGCTCCGGCCGGTCCAGCCGCCGGTATCGGGAAACTGGGCGAGCACCAGCCCGTCGGACCGCAGCAACGAGATCGCCGCGCCCTCGGGAACCCCGGGAATGGCGTGGGTGAGCTCGCCCAGGTTGATTCCGGCGACCAGCACCGAGGCGACCTCCCCCGCCACCCCGAGCACGGGATAGGCGAGAGGCATGGTCGGGGTTCCGCTGGTCCGGCCGATGGTCACGCCCCCCAGGGTGAACTGTCGGGTCTCCAGCACCTGCTGAAAATAGGGCCGGTCCCATATGTTGACGGATTGCACCAGGGGCTGCGTGCTGCAATGGACCTCCCC
>DASSNI010000272.1:0-2689 GCA_035701385.1 Candidatus Limnocylindria bacterium
GCCGGATCGCCCGGCGGCGCGAACTTCGGCTGGAACGTGACCGAGGGGCGGCACTGCTACCAGGACTCGTCGTGCGACCAGCGGCCGTTCATCCTGCCCATCGCCGAATACAGCCACGACGGCGGCAACTGCTCGGTCACCGGAGGCACCGTCTACCGCGGCTCGGCGATGCGCGACCTCGTCGGCATCTACGTGATGGCGGACTACTGCTCCGGACGCGTCTTCACGCTCAATGTCGACGAGGGGACCACGACCCCCAAGCAGGTCGCGCAGACCGATGCCGCCATCACCTCATTCGGCACCACCGAGGACGGCGAGATCTACGCGACCGATCAGTCCGGCGGCACGCTGCTGCACGTGGCGCTGCCATAGCTCGGGGTCGCTTCTTCAGATTCGCCCGCGCACCCGGCCGACCAGTAGCGGCAGGCCAACCAGCAGCGTGAGCACGATCAGCAGCGCCATGCTGACCGGCAGCGTGTAGAGGATCGTGCGGATGTCGTGCTCCGCACCGCCCAAGCCGGTGGTCGGCAGCCCAACCACGAGGTACAGCAGCCAGACGCCCGCGACGAGCAGCGCCGGCGGAATGGCGAGCAGCCGCCACCAGCCGACCGGCTCGACCACCACGCGGAACAGCGCGAACACCGCCGTCAACGCCAGGCCCGCCACGATCAGGTTCAGGCCAATGCCAATCCACGGTTCCCGCGCCAGCCACCAGTCTCCGGCGACCAGCGCCGACCCGCCCGCAAACGCCAGCCCCACCGCCAGGATGCCGAGTCCGGCCACCAGACCGATCCGGCCCGCGCCCCGCACCGCCGTCATCGCCCTTCCTCCTTGCACCGTCGCGCTGCCATGCAGCGTCGCGCTGCCATGCAGCGTCGCGCTGCGCACGATCGCACTCCTGCCGTCGCGGATCAATCCCATCTGGCCAGATTCCAATCAGAGGGGGCTTAGGCGAGCAGGACCGATCCGGCCTTTGCCAAAACCTGGGTGTGGTTGGAATCTGGCAGGGTTGGCGGCCCCGTCGAGCGCAGGAGCCGGCAGAACGCCGCCAATCGCCCGCAATTTGTCCGCCTAAGCCGGCCGTGGTTGGACTTTGGCAAAGTTTCAGCCGCCTGGCCGTCACCAGCGGCCGCAGCGGCCGCAACTCACGACCTACACCGCGCCCAGCGCGCGCAGGCTCGTCCATGTCCCATGCCCGATCACCAGATGGTCGAGCAGCTCGATGTCGAGCAGCCGCCCGGCCTGCGCCAGCTCCCCGGTGACGCGCAGATCCTCCGTGGAGGGACTCGTGTCGCCGCTCGGGTGGTTGTGAGCCACCACGACCGCCGCGGCGTGGCGTCGCACGGCGTCGCTGAAGACCTCCCCCACCCGCACGTTCGATCCCGCCAGATTGCCGACGTACACGGTTCGCATGCTGGTCACCACGTTCTTGGTGTTCAGCAGGACGACGCGAAGCTGCTCGCGTTCCAGGTTGCCCATGGCCGGCAGCAGCCGCTCGGCGACGTCCGCCGGCGTGCGCACCACCCAGCGCGGCTCCGGCCAGACCACCGCCGAGCGGCGCCCGAGCTCGAACGCCGCCACCACCGACGCAGCCCGGCGCACCCCCACCAACGGCGCCAGCTCATCGACCGATGCCCGTGCGGCCTCGGCCACGCCACCCAGCGCATCGACCGCGCGGCGGGCCAGCAGCGGTCCGTCGCGCCCACCCAGCACCAGGCTCAGCAGCTCGTCGTCGCCGCAGCCTTCCGGACCGATGCGCGCGAGCGCCCGACGCGCTCGCGCGGCGGCATCGGTCTGTGGCTGGTGGGACAGCTCCGGATGCAGGAGGATCGGTTTGACAGCGGTCATGAGTCCGCGAACCGTACTCGATGGCCCCTTACCGGACGCTTACGCGCCAATTAGCGGACCCATCGGCCCGTCTAGGTCAGGCGGATGAGGTCGAAGCGCTGGGCCAGGACGAGCGCGACCGAGATCGCGTTGAAGGTGGCGTGCATGGCCATCGAAGCGGGGAGGCTGCCGGTGCGGCGGTAGAGCGCCGCCAGGGCCAGGCCCAGGCCGAAGATTGGCAGCAGCGCGACCAGCGAGCCGTGGATGGCCGCGAACAGGAGCGCCGATGCGATCAGCGCCCGTCGCATCCCGTACTCGCGCGCCCTGGCGGTAAAGGCCACGCCGCGGAAGAAGGTCTCCTCGGCGATCGGCGCCACCACGACGGTGGCAATCACCGCGATCCACGGATCGGCGACATTGATGATCTGCTGGCTGACCTCCGGCTCGGGCTGGATGCCGAGCTGATCGAGCAGCACGGCCACGACCGCCGCCACGATCGAGACGAGCAGCCAGGCCGGGAAGGCCAGACCGATGCCGAGCAGGATCGAACGCCACAGGCCCTCTGCCGGAAGGATGGGCCAGTGGGGCATCGCGTTCGGCAGCGCCACGAAGAGCAGCGTGACGATCAGCAGGCCGACCTGGGTCGAGGTCAGGATCACGATTGAGCCGATGAGCGACAGGTCGCCCTCGCCGGTGGTCAGCGCCACCGCGTCCGAGGCGAACAATGCCGACGCGGCGATCGAGAGCGCCGCAGCCAGAAGGAGCAGCAGGATCACCGACGGCCCGCGGTATCGGGTCACCGGCAGGTCGCGGCGCACCAGCAGGGACCGGGCGATATTGGCCAGTCCGCCGCCGAAGAGCA
>DASSNI010000273.1:0-4125 GCA_035701385.1 Candidatus Limnocylindria bacterium
GGCTCATCGCAGCGAGATCGCGCGTCGTGACGTGGCGGCCCTGCGCAGCCAGGCCGCGCGCAACCGAGTGCTCGGCGACCCATCGCGGCTCACCATCATGGAAACGCTGGCCGAAGGCCCGCACCTCATCAATGAGCTCGCCGAGATCACGCGGCTGCACCGCAATACCGTGCGCGCGCACCTCGCGCGTCTCGAGCGGGCGGGCCTCATCGAGGCGACCCGGCGTGCGCCGATCGGCCCGGGACAGCCCGCCATCGAGTATCGGCTGGCCGATGGCCTTGTGCCGTCCGGAGCCGAACAGCGGCTGCTCATCCAGGCGCTGCTGCGGCTCGTCGCCGGCGCGTATCGGGCGGGGGCCGGCGAGCTGGCTACGGCCGAGGGCGAGCGCATCGGAAGGGAGCTGGGCAGCGGGTCGATCTTCCCGACGGCCGCGCAGGCCGTGCGCCACGTCACGAAGGTCCTGCGTCAGCTGGCCTTCTCCCCGAAGCTCAGCTCGCGAGGCGGAGCGGCTGCAATCACGCTGCACAGCTGCCCGTTCGAGGTGGAGGCCGACGATCCGCGCGGGATCATCGTGTGCGCCTTCCACCTGGGCCTGATCCGTGGCGTGGTCCAGGCCAGCGCGCCGGACGGTGAGCGCCATCAGGTCCGGCTGCTCCCGCACGTCGAACCGCAACTCTGCCGAGCCGAGATCAGCTTCGGCTAGGCGCTCCCAACGGACAGGGCTGCAGGTGAGGTGACGCAGGCAGAGCGGCCGCTCGCGCGTCGCCGCCCTGCCTGTCGCCGTACCGGCCACTAGCGCGGAGGCTCGTCCTCATCGAGATCGCGCTCCCTGGCGCGCTCCATCATCTCCGGGTCGTCCATGCCCATCGGTGGCGTCCCCATGCCGCCCTGGGCCCGGGCGCGATACGCGTCGGTGGCCTCGCTCATCTCGGTATCAGCGGTGCCCTCCATCGGCGGCGAATCCCAGCCCTGGTCCTCGACCGCGTCCTTGGCCACGTTCAGGTAGATGCCGTCCTCGTCGACGTTCGCCACGGCGGACATCGGGACGTACACATCGGTCGTGAACAGGAAGCCCTTCTCGACGATGAAGTAGTTCGATCCGATGTCGGCGACCCTGCCGATCTTGTCGCCTTCGCTGCCGTAGACGTCGCTGCCGATGCCGATCTGGCCTCCGAACCTGGTGCTCATGATTCCCCTCTGCCTGGTGGTATTGGCTTCGACGATCAACCAGCCTCATCGTCGGCCAGATCGCCCTCGGTCTGGACCTCGATGCGCTCGCGGCGCACCGAACCTGTGATCTCCTGCGGCCGGGATGCGGTCTGCCGACGGATGTGAACCTCTTCGATCACCCATGGCACCTTCCGCTCACGCCGCTCGACTGTGATGCTCGTCCCCCTGCCCCATCACCACCCCGCGCGGGCGGTGCCTCTACCGATCGCCCGTGGCCGAGCCGCAGATCGGCGGCTGGATCGTTCGCTCAGCATGTCCCCCATACCTTCTCCTTGCTGTGCGTAGGGTGCCGAGCCGAGCACGTTCGATGCCACGCAAGGGTGCCGGTCGCGCGGCACGGGCTCACGCGTTGCCGGCGCCGCGCGCTCCAATCTGGAGCGCCTATCGCTCGCCGAGTCAGCTCGATGACGACTCACTCGCGTCATCGCTGGACCGGTCACAGACATGGGTGGGGGTCGCCGTCCCGCTGCTGTCACCCGACGACCCGGTTCCCGAGCTCGCCGCCGGACTCGGGCTGACCGATGGCGACGCGGCGAAGACGCTGGCCACTCCTCCGAGCGTCAGCATCGTCGCGATCAGTCCGGCGGCGATCAGCCGCCACCGCGGGAGAGCGCTCGCTCCCATGCCATTCCCAGCAACGGCCGGCAACGTGCGCGCGATGGGCTCCGAACGCGCAGTAATCGACCTTGGCCGACCCGATTTCGGCGCCCCGCCCCACGTCGCATCACCGAGCATCAACGAGCGGGTACGGCGCGCGGACCGATGGCGCGGCCGGTTCGCGAGCCTCGCCGACGAACGCCTGGCGCTTCTCCTTCTGCTCGCAGGGAGTGCGGCGGTCTTCCTGTGGAACCTGGGCGCATCGGGCTGGGCGAACGCGTACTACTCGGCCGCCGTGCTGGCCGGTGCCAGGGACTGGACCGCCATGCTCTTCGGTTCATTCGATGCGGGCAACGCGATCACCGTCGACAAGACGCCCGCGGCGCTGTGGATCATGTCGCTCAGCGTTCGGATCTTCGGCTTCAGCTCGTGGAGCGTGCTCGTGCCACAGGCGCTCGAGGGGGTCGCCGCCGTGTGGCTGCTCTACCTGACCGTTCGTCGCCGAGCCGGGCCGATGGGTGGCCTCATCGCGGGCGCGGTCCTGGCCCTGACGCCAGTGGCGACACTCATGTTCCGCTTCAACAACCCGGACGCGCTGCTCACCCTGCTGTTGGTCGCGGCAGCCTATGCCACGCTGCGCGCTCTCGAGGCTGCCTCCACCCGCTGGCTCGTATTGGCCGGCGCGTGCATCGGCTTCGCCTTCCTCGCCAAGATGCTGCAGGGCTTCGTCGTCATCCCGGCGTTTGTCGGCGTCTACATGCTCACCGCGCCAACCGGCCTCTGGCGACGCGTCCGCCAGGTCAGCGTGGCCGCCATCACCGTGCTCGTCTCCGCCGGATGGTGGGTGGCGCTCGTCACGTTCTGGCCAGCCGCCGCGCGGCCGTATGTCGGCGGATCGCAGACGAACAGCATCATCGACCTGATGCTGGGGTACAACGGCCTCGGCCGCATCACCGGCGACGAGGTCGGTCGCGTCGGCGGTGGCGGGGCCGGCTTCGGCGGATCGTTCGGCGACGGCGCCGGTTGGTGGCGCCTCTTCCAGGGCGAGGTCGGCAGCGAGGTGAGCTGGCTGCTGCCCGCCGCCCTGATCGCGCTGGTCGCGCTCCTCTGGGCCACCCGTGGCAGGCCTCGCACGGACCTGACCCGGGCCCACGCGTTGCTGTGGGGCGGCTGGCTGCTGACCACCGGCATCGTCTTCAGCCTGATGCAGGGCATCTTCCATCCCTACTACACGGTGGCGCTGGTGCCCGCCATCGGCGCGCTGGTGGGGATGGGCGTGGCCATCGGCTGGGCGCGCCGCGGTGAGGCGATGCTGCGCGTGCTGCTGGCGGCGATCATCGGCGCCTCGGCCATCTGGACCTCCGTCCTGCTCGGACGCAGCCCGACATGGAATCCGTGGCTCACGCCCCTGGTGGTCGCCGCGGCGGCGCTTGCGCTGCTGAGCCTCCTGCTGGCAGACCGATTGGACGGCATTCTTCGCCGCCTGACGATCGCGGCCGCCCTGGCCAGCCTGCTCGCGGCCCCGGCGCTGGGGTCCATCGCGACCGCCGCCGAGCCGCACACTGGCGCGATCCCCAGCACGCAACCGATCGTGCAGGCAGGCTTCGGTCAGGCCGGTGGGCGCTTCAACGGCGGACGTGCCGCAGGAGCCAATCCTCGCTTCGGAGGTGGCCGATTCGGCCGCGGTGGCATCGGACAGAATCAGCCGCCGCCCGGTCCTGGCGCCCCGTTCAATCAGGCGGCTCCCGACGGCTTCGGCCGACCCTCCTTCGGCGGAGGCGGCGTGGGCGCGCCAGGCAGCTTCGGCGCGGGACGAGGCGGTCTCGGCGGACTGCTCGATGCCAGCACGCCAAGCCCGGAGCTGGTTGCCGCGTTGCAGGCGAACGCCGGTGCGTACCGATGGGTGGCGGCGACCACCGGCTCGAACAATGCCGCCGGCCTGGCGCTGGCGAGCCGCGAATCGGTGATGGCCATCGGCGGCTTCAACGGCACCGATCCGTCGCCCACCCTCACCGAATTCCAGGCCTATGTCGCGCAGGGCGCGATCCACTACTACGTCGCAAGTGGCGACGCCGGCGGCTTCCGCGGCGCGCAGGGCGGCTCGCGCGAGTCCGCCTCGATCGCGCAGTGGGTGGCTTCAACCTACGGTCCCACCACCATCGGCGGAGTCACGGTCTACGACCTCGGTCGGTGAGACAGTGACGGACCGGCTGCAGGCGCCAACGACCTCGCCCGTAATGACCGCCCCCTGAGCAGTAACCGAGCGGACCTCGTGAAGCAGGCCTCCACGGCCCGATA
>DASSNI010000274.1:0-4097 GCA_035701385.1 Candidatus Limnocylindria bacterium
CTTCGGGTGGTGTCAGGACGCGCCAGGGGCGGGCTATACTCGACCGCGGCCGCCGGCACCACGACGGCCTCGCGATCGCCTCACGCAGCCCAGGGGAGCTCGAAGATCAGCTACATCAGCGTTCTCCTCGCGGTGGTGGTCGGTATCGCGCATGCCGGTCTCGCCCCGGTCATCGAGATCGGCGGCGTCCGACCCAATCTGATGCTGGTGGGCGTCGTGCTGGTCACCGCCCTGATGGGATTCGGGCCGGGCGTGATGTGGGCCTTCGCCGGCGGCCTGACGGCGAACCTGATCTCGACGGCACCACTGGGAAGCATCCCGCTCAGCCTGCTGCTCGTGGCGGCCATGGTGGCGGGCGGCGCCGGCCTGCTGGGCCGCCTCACCTGGCTGTACCCCGTCCTGGCCGGCTTCGTCGGCAGCATCCTGGCCGACCTGGTGGTCATCGGCGTCTTCCGGTTGATGGGGGCGCTGGCACCGGCCATCCCGCTCGACCTGATCCTTCCTGCCGCCGTGTTGAACGCGGCCATCTGCGGCTTGCTGCTCTACCCGGCACGCCTGGCAGCGCGGCGGATGGTGCTGGACGAGCGCCCAGCGTGGTGACATGGCCGACCTGAACGAGGGCCGCCTGGACCTGCCGCGCTCGCGCGCGCGGTTCATCGCCTTCGGCGTGGCCGCCGCGGTCCTGTTCGCGGTGCTCGGTGGGCGCCTCTTCCAGCTGCAGGTGGTGAACGGCGACCAGTACGCCGCGCAGGCCGCCGCCACCCGCACGATCGAGATCCCGCTGCGCTCGCCGCGCGGGCTGGTCTTCGACCGCGAGGGCCGGCCGGTGGTCGTCAACGTGCCGTCGTGGACGGTGAAGGTGCGCCCTGCCGACCTGCCGGCCGACGACAGCAGCCGCGTCCTGCGCCGCGTGGCGGAGCTGACCGGCGCCCGCGCATCGGAGCTGCGCGAGCGGCTGGACGCCTTCCAGGGCTCACCATTCGAGCTGGTGCCCATTCAGCGCGGGGTGTCGCGCCAGGCGGCGCTGCTCATCGGGGAGGAGGCGCAGGAGCTCCCCGGGGTGGTGGTCGAGGTGGAGCCGGTGCGCCGCTACCTGGACGACAAGGGCCGCACGGACGGGAAGCTCCTCTCGCACGTGCTGGGCTACGTGGGCCCGATCAACGCACCCGAATACGCGGATCTCTCCGATGACGGCTACCTTCGCGACGACCTGATCGGACGCGCGGGCATCGAGGCCACGTTCGAGGACGAGCTGCGCGGCAGCTACGGCAGCGAGCTGATGGAGCGCGACGCGCAGGGCAGGCCGGTGAAGACCATCCGGACGCTGTCCGAGCCGAATGCAGGCTCGAACCTGATGCTGACCATCGATTCGCGCATGCAGCGCGTCGCGACCCGCTCCCTGCAGTGGGGGATGCGCGCCGTCGGCCTGGAGCAGGGCGTGACGGTGGTGATGAACCCGCAGACCGGCGAGATCCTGGCGATGGTCTCGCTGCCCGCCTACGACAACAACAAGTTCGCGACCGGCATCAGCGGCCGTGACTACTCGATGTACCTGGAGGACCCGGCGAAGCCGCTGCGCAATCACGCCATCGCCGACATCTTCCCGCCGGGATCGACCTTCAAGCTGGTCACCGGCCTGGCCGCGCTGGAGGAGGGCGTGACCACGTCCGGCCGGCCGTGGCCGACGTACGGCTGCTACCAGATCCCCGGCGCTCCGAAGGGCCAGTGCCTGTTCGACTGGAACCACGCCGGCTTCGGTCCGGTGAACCTGGTGCAGGCCTTCGCGCTCAGCTCGGACACGTTCTTCTACCAGATGGCCGTCGCGCTCGGCGTCGACCGCCTGGGCCACTGGGCCAACGAGCTGGGCTTCGGTGAGAAGACCGGCGTGCGGCTGCCCGGCGAGGCGGAGGGCATCGTGGCCAGCCGCGAGTGGGCGCGCTCACAGGGGCGCGAGGACGTGTTCACCGGCGAGCTGGCGCAGGCCGGCATCGGCCAGAACGTGGTGGCCGTCACCCCGCTGCAGCTGCTGAACGCCTACTGCGCCGTGGCCAACGGTGGGCGCCTAATGGAGCCGATGATCGTCCGCGGCGAGACCGACGGGAACGGCGAGCTCATCAAGAAGTACAACCCCAACGTGCTGCGCCGGCTGGACGCCAGCCAGGCGAATCTGCACACCATGCGTATCGGCGCGCGGGAGGTGGTGACGACCGGGCACGCCTACAACATCCGCGATTTGAAGCTGAAGGGCGCCCTCTCCGGCAAGACGGGCACGGCCGAGTTCGGCACGCGCGGCAAGAACGGCGTGCTCCCCTTCCACTCCTGGTTCGTGGCCTACCTGCCCTCCTCGGCCGGCGCGACCGACGCGGACCTGGCGGTGGTCACCTTCTCGTACTCGGCCGTGGTGCCGGGCAACGTGTCGCTGGAGGTCGTGAAGTACTTCCTGCAGGAGTGGTACGACCTCGACCAGGATCTGCGCCTGGACCCGAAGGACTTCAGCCTGGTAGCGGCCAACTGATGGGCGCTGACTGATGGGCGCCGTGGCGGTCACTACAACACTTGTTGACAATGTGCGGGCGCGGCGCTGGCGCGCGTTCGACGTGCAGCTGTCCCTCTACATGCTGCTGCTCATCGCCTTCGGCGTGGTGATGGGCTACTCGGCCGGGTTCGCCGACCAGGGGGCGGCCACCGGCTTCTCGCAGTCGGTCAAGACGGTGATCTGGACCTCCATCGGCCTGATCATCTTCTTCGTCGCCGCCAGCGTGGACTACCACTGGCTGCAGACGCTGACCGTGCCGATCTACGTGCTGGTGCTGGGGCTGCTGACGCTGACCATGCTCATCGGCACCAACCTGTTCGGCGCCCAGATGTCGATCACCGTGGCCGGGCTGGACTTCCAGTTCAGCGAGGTCAGCAAGGTGCTGATGATCGTGGTGCTGGCCAGCTTCCTGTCCAGCCGCCGCGAGCGCATCGGCCGCCTGTCGACCCTGGTGGGGGCCGGACTGCTGATGGCCGTGCCGACCCTGCTGGTCTTCAAGCAGCCGGATCTGGGCACGGCGCTGGTGTTCGTCGCCATCCTGGTCGGCATGCTGTTCATGAGCGGCGCCTCCATCGGCTGGATGGGCGTGCTGACCGGCGCCACCATCGCCGCCGCCCCGATCGCGGTGCAGACGCTGGCCGACTACCAGCGCGCGCGGCTGTTCTGCTTCCTGGACCCATATGCCGATCCGCAGGGCGCCTGCTACCAGTTGGTGCAGGCCCTGAACGCGGTCGGCTCGGGCGGCCTGTTCGGCCAGGGGCTGACCGCGGGGCGCCAGAATCAGCTGGGCTTCCTGCCGGTGCAGTCCACCGACTTCATCTTCACCGTGGTGGCCGAGGAGCTGGGCTTCGTGGGCGGCATGCTGCTGCTGGCGCTGTTCGCGCTGCTCATCTGGCGGGTGCTGGCCATCGGCTGGGGATCGCGCGATGCGCTGGGCATGATGGTGGCCACCGGCCTGGCCAGCATGCTGCTCTTCCAGATCATGGTGAACGTGGGGATGGTCATCGGGATCATGCCGGTGACCGGCATCCCGCTGCCGTTCGTGACCTACGGCGGCTCGTCGATGATCAGCCTGCTGTTCGGCATGGGCATCCTGCAGTCCGTGCGGATGCACGCCCGCAAGCCGACCTTCTAGGAGGCACGTGGGCCTGCGTCCGCCGGCCGGGCGGCATCTGCCTCCACCTCGCCTGGCGGCTCAGCCCGAACCCGCACGGGCGCGAAGGCGTCCTCCGGCGCATCGCCGTGCAGGCGGCGGAAGGCGTACCGATACAGGTCGCGGCCGAGCGCGACGGTCGGCGCGGCCAGGATGGCGCCACCGATCCCGAACAGCGCCCCGCCAACCACCAGCGACAGGATCATGACCGCCGGGTGCAGATCCACCGCATCGCCGATGACCTTGGGCACCAGCAGGTTGTTCTCCAGCTGCTGGATGGCGGTGTACAGCACGACCGCGGCGATCGCCGCGGCGGGACTGATGGTCAGGCCGATGAGGATCGCCGGCACGGCGGCGATCACGGGGCCGATGATCGGGAACCACTCGAGCACGCCCGCGATGAGCGCC